>JAHJQI010000076.1 GCA_018819265.1 Alphaproteobacteria bacterium | reverse complement strand
GGCGTCGCCTCGAAGTATCTCGGCACCTACCTCGGGTGGCGTCGGATGATCGAGCGCGACGGCGCTCGCCTGACACCCGCTCACGCCATCGCCGAGGCGCTCGGAGATTGAGCCGCTACATCAATCGTGAACAGAGCCACTAAAGTTGGCTCAACCGGCGACCTCGATCGAAAAGGTATTTTATGAGCCTCCGGGCGACAAAGATACGATCTCAAAGCTAGCGAAACAGGGTGGCAAAGGAGGTGCTTTCGTCGATGGAATCAGAGAAGATGTTCGTGACGGAAAACTGCATGCTGCCATGCACTCGCTTAAAGACATGCCCGGTAACGAAGAGACGCCATACCTCGTCATCGGCGCTTATTTAAAACGAGGCAACGTCAGCGATTGCTTGGTTTTGCGTGGCGACCGCAACGAGAGTGATCTCCTTTCATCTAGTTCACTTTCGCCGCTCTGGATTGGTACCACTTCGGTGAGACGGTCTGCATTCTTGAGGAGGATCTACCCTGGCTGCGAGTCAATTCATTTTCGCGGAGCGGTGGTAGGATCGGAAAAGAGTCGACTCCACAAATTGGACAACAGATTGAAGCAAGAGACTGAAGAAGGGGGGGTTGTTGGTCCTGCCGACGCCTTAGTGCTTGCTGTATCTGGACTGACAAGAGTTGGACAGAATGCCCGAATCTCGCGCGAGTTTACTATTGATGAGATGTTGCCTGCTGTTGGGCAGGGGATCGTTGCTGTTGAATGTAGAGCGGATGACTTTTCAACACTTCAGTTACTATCGACAATTGATCATCTCGATACGCGGCAATGTGCGTTAGCTGAGCGAGAGCTGCTTTGGATTTTGAACGGGCACTGCAACAGCCCAATTGCTGGCACCTGCGTCGTGCAAGATGGAGCTTTACGTCTCAGAGCAGCTGTTATGAGCCTCGACGGCATGACGATTCTTGAAACGGAAAGCGTTGGTGATTTCGGCCGGCCTCGCGAATTGGGCAGGACGGTTGCTTTCGAGCTTTTACATAAGGGTGCAGATAAGTTGATCGAGGACTCGAGGATTTAAGATAATGGGGCATTGAGCCCATACTGAGCGATGTCTTTCGCGAAATAACTAATTATGAGGTCGGCCCCGGCGCGTTTGAAGGCACCAAGGGTTTCTCGAACTACGCGGTGTTCGTCGATGGCACCAGCCATCGAAGCGAATTTGATCATCGCGTATTCTCCGCTGACTTGATACGCGGCAATGGGAAGGTCGGTCCGTTCTCGAAGTTTCGCAATTACGTCTAAGTAGGGGAGGCCTGGCTTTACCATTAGGATGTCTGCTCCCTCAGCTTCGTCTGCTAAAGACTCACGAAGGGCCTCCCGACCATTGAGTGGGTCCATCTGATATGTTAGCCGATCTCCTGAAAGCCCACAGCCGGCGGCGCTTCTGAACGGACCATACAGACTTGAAGCGAACTTGGAGGAATACGACATGATCGGGGTTGCTGTGTGACCAGCTTGATCTAGTGCCCTTCGGAGGTAGCTTACTTGCCCGTCCATCATCGACGAAGGGGCAATTATGTCCGCTCCAGAATTGGCCGCGACCACGGCTTGTCGTGCCAAATTGAGGAGCGTCCCATCGTTGTCGACCTCTCCTTTTTGGAAGATGCCGCAGTGACCGTGTGTCGTATATTCACAGAGGCAGCAGTCCGCGATGATCAGCATCTCGGGAGCAGAATCTTTAGCGACACTGACCATTCGGGCCACGAGCCCATCACTGCTCCAGCTGTCGCTTCCTAATTCATCTTTGTGATTAGAGACGCCGAAGAGTAGCACGGCTTTCAAGCCGAGATTGGCCAGGGACTTAATCTCGTTTTGTAGCAAGCGTAACGGAATTCGATAAATTCCCGGCATATGCGGGATTGGGATGTGCTGTTCCGCTTTTTCGTCAACAAACAACGGAAAAACAATGTCGTTTAGGCTGAACGAGTTTTCCCTCATCATACTACGCAATGTTGCCGAAGAACGAAGCCTTCGGAATCTTTGATATGAAAGTCGATCGCTCATTGGATAAGGCTATACTAAAAAAGCGAATCGTTGACGTGATTGCTGTGATTTTGACCACTTTTTTCCAACGGGATTAATTGCAAAGTGATGTCGACAAGGCTGCTGGCACGAGTAATAATCAAAGCAGAGTGACGCCAAATTTAAAAGTCGATAACTTCCACTTTTTGCCATGTGCATTTTGTTGTGATGATAAGCATCGCTATTTAGCGTGGAGTCGGAAATGCAGTGCTGTATTCGGAGCAAATGCCCTCCAAAAAAGCAGAGAAATGACGGCGCACCTGTATACACTTCGCGCCTCACTGAACTTGTATCCCGGGGGTGCAGGGGGCAGAGCCCCCGCCTCAAAATCTGCGCAGCTCCATTGTCCCGCCGTTTGCAACATCGATGCGAACGCCACAGCGTTGCACAACCTGTACGCAAGGAACTTGAGCACCTTAAGCAAAGTGCAGGAAGGTAGAAAGGACGGGGCGAGGTATGCCTTTGACCACAAAATGGACCAAAGGCGCCTCGCCGGCCGGCGTGGCATGGCTGCCACCTGGCACCGGCCAAGGCCCGGCCCCGTCCCGAAGAAGAAAAAGAACGACGCATGCCACGACGCGGTTACCGCAAAGGCATTTCTGACCGCAACGTCCCGGTTCCGTGTTTTGCGCGCTGCCGTCTGACCACCCAGGAACACGAGGCACTGCTCAACGAAGCCACCGACCGAGCCATGACCCTCTCCAAACTCCTGCGCCAGGTTCTTGTTGCCCATCTCACCCGCCAACGCGCCGAACTCCCCACCCGACGCGGACCAACTCACCTGGCGCTCCGTGAACTCACCCGCATCGGCAACAACCTCAACCAATTGGCGCGCCAGGCCAACACCGGCCTCGTCACGGTCTCTGAAGCGGATCTCCGCATCGCCTTGCAAGCCGTCCTCGACGCGGCCAAACGGCTGTGACCGATGCTGACGAAGATCGCGCCACCCGCCAACGATTTCATCGCCCTCGCCCACTACCTCGTCCACGGTAAACCCGGCTGCACGCCTCACCCGGATCGCGTGGCGTGGATCATGACCCGTAACCTGCCAACCGATGACCCAACCCTTGCCGCCAAATTCATGACCGCCACCGCCGAACAGGCAACCCGTGTGCGCAACGCCGCCTATCACGTCATGCTTGCGTGGCACCCGAGCGAACAGCCCACCGCTGAGATCATGCAGGAGATTGCCGGTCGCGTGTTAGAACTTGCCGACCTTGGCGAACATCAGGCCCTCATCATGGGCCACGGCGATACACCCCACCGCCACCTGCACATGCTGATAAACCGAGTCTCGCCCCTCACCGGCCGCGCCTGGAAAACCTCCCACGATTACGCCCGCTTTGATCGCATCCTCACCGACCTAGCCGAGACCTATGGATTTCAACCGGCCCCTGCTCATGCCTACCACCTGACTGAGACCGAGCATCTCCCCAAGAAACCCACCACCCCGGCCACGTACGCCGCCAAACGCGGCGCCAACACCAAACGCCCCCATCTCAGTCGCATAGAAGCATCCGATCTTGGCGGCCGCATCTCCGAGCAGCTTGATCACGCCACCAGCTGGGATGACGTCGCCCGCGCGTTCCATGACGACGGCCTGGCGTTTGAACCCAAAGGCAGCGGCTTCGTCGTCTGCGATGCGACCCGGTACGCCAAACTCTCAAGCCTGAACCTCACCCATTCAGCCAAAGGATTTGCCAAACAGTTCGGCCCTTACCAGCCGCAGAAACCCACTCCATCGCCCTCTGCCGACCGCATCGGCGCAAACGCGGTTTTTCGTAAATCCGACAATCCGCAACGTCGTTCTCTCTTCGACGTCGACGCCGTCGATATCAAACGCGCGCTGGCCGCCTATGGCCTGGTCGACACCGCCGAGATCCAACACACCATTGCCGAGGCACGCGACGCCCGTCTGGCACGCCGCCAATCCTCCGACCCATCTCACGCACGTCAGGCGGAAACCGCGCTATGTCGAACGCCTTGGCGCAAGCAATCCAGAACCGACGAAATAGCTGCCTCTTCAACAGGCAGAATTCTTGACCGCCCTCCGACCAAAGCGCAGCCTTCCCGTTAGAAATCAACAAGGAGGCGCCATGGATCAACCCACCCAACCGCGCGGCGATTTCGTCGCATTTCTCAACCGCGATAAACAACCGGGGGACAAACTCCCCATTTTCAAAGGACACATCGCCAAACCCGGCTCCGACGAGACAGTGAATTTGAGTCTTTGGGCTCACGAGTACACCGACAAAATCACCGGTGAAATCAAGATCCGATATTCCGGTGAACTTGGTCGCTCTCGGGATTCCAACCCGGCCGACCAAATTGCAACTCTCACCAATGCTCGCGAAGACATGGGCGAGCTCAACTGCGCATTCCGGGCCATTGCGACCACTGATTCCGATTGATTGCGACCATGGATTGCGGTTGATCGCGACCACCGGTTCCGGTGATCGCGACCGGTTTGTGGAGAAGCGGGTTTAGGACCGCTGGATGATCCGAGGACGAGCCTAGCTTCGCCCCTTTTTGAAGGGGGGCGAGGATGGCTGGACAGAGATTATCCATGCGCAAAATACGCGAGGCGCTGCGGCTGCACGCAGGCGGCCTGTCGAACCGGAACATCGCAGCCAGCATTGGCGTCGGGCAGACAGC
>JAHJQI010000075.1 GCA_018819265.1 Alphaproteobacteria bacterium | reverse complement strand
TACCGCTTTTCGATCAGAAGTCCCTGAAAGCGGTTGACTGATACGAAACAGGGACTTCTGATCGGCGGTACTAGTGCTCCGACTCTGACATATGGTTCCCTGCCGGGAACCTGAATGTCAGCCCGGAACACAAGGTAACCTTTTGATTGTGTTCTGGATTCACAAACATTTGACGACCTCCACCCGGGAATCAAATGTTTGATCCAGAACACTAGAGCATTATCCGATCCAGGACTCGCCTTCGGCGATTCCGTCAGATCGGATGTTGCTCCAGGACGAAGATACACGCAGCCGCTCGAGCGGGCCAGACCGGCCGGGCAACGAGATGTGGATCGGCAGGCGTCAGGGCGCCTTGGAGACGGCCGGCTTCCAGGTGATTGCGCCAGGTGCCGTCAGGACGGGCGCTGCATCGCCGCGGTCTTCAACTGGCGCGCGGGCTTGCGGGCGAGCCGGCATCGCGGCGTCCCCTGAAGGTGACTTGATCGATCCGGTGGTGAAGTCTTGCGGGCGCTGCCAGACATCGACAGCGGTGGGGCGGCGTGCCGAATAGCGCAATTTTTCCTCATCGAACGCGAAGTCGGGGGGTGCCGTCACGACCGGGACGAGCGGTTTGGCGCCGGCTTCCAAACGCGGACCCGAGAACACCGCGTCATGCACCAATGTCCAGAACCCGACGGCGTGCCAGAAAACGATGCCGGCGAGGAAGCCGAGGCTGGCGTAGGTCATTGCCGAGCCGGGCGTGCGGGCGCGCGCCGGAGCGGGCGTTTTCGCGGCCAGTGTCGCGGATTGATGTGTCGCGGACTGATGCGTTGCGGATTGATGCGGCTCGGCGGATTCGCGACGGGGTTCTGCGTTGGGTGCAAAGGATGCTTGCTGCAACGGCCAGGGCTGCGGCCAACGCAGCTGCGGCTGCCGGGGTAGCGGCGGAGCGGCATGGGCCGGGCGGCGGCCGAACTTCGGAGCGGACTGGCCTGCCGGTGTTTCGGCATGGCCGTCATCAAGCCGGGCGGGGCCAGGGGGAACATCATGGCCCGTTGCTGGCAGATACGGCGGCATGTCGTGCTCCCCATTTCGGTGGAACGAATGCCAACTGCATCCGAATTCCACCAGAATCATGTTGAGCACAGTCTGCGGGCTGCTTCATCAAGCGACAAGTCTCTGACGGTCACAATGCATCCGCGATGCCGGCTTTCCACAGTTCGGGCACTGGTGAGTAAAACGAGAAGGCCGGAAGAACGGGTAAGCTGCTGAGTTCGCGGTCGGGAATCCACACCGGGACAGGTGTCCGGCGTGGTCCCGACCGTATTCTTGCGCGTGCCAGTGAAGCGTCAGGACCGTCCAAGATTGATGCGCACACCGGGTGCCGGGCGCTCCATCAGAACCTCCCTGCGGAAGCGGAACAATTTCGCCGGCCGACCGCCGGTGCGGGTCTTCACTTCGCCGGTCGGCTCAACGAGCCCGGCGCTCTCGACGAGCCGGCGGAAGTTCTGCTTGTGCAGGTGCGGACCGAGAATTGCCTCGACGTGCTTTTGCAACTCGAACAGCGTGAATTCTTCCGCCATCAATTCGAAGATCACCGGCCGGTATTTGATCTTGGCGCGGACGCGGCCGATCGCGGTTGCCAGGATGCGGCGGTGGTCGAAGCGCATCGGGGCTCCGATCGGCAGAGCCGTAGTGCCGGTGGCGGCGGCCGTTTCAGGCCTATCGCGGCGGGCTTCGGTGACGAGGCCGGCTTCGTACAGCAATTCGTAACGTTCGAGGACTTTTTCCTCGTCCCAGGTGGCGCCGTCGAGGCCGAAGCAAATGCGGATACGCTGCTGGCGGTCGAGCGGCCGGGCCGGGGCGGGGCGGACGTTGGGGCTTTCTGCCCAATCGGCCAGTTCGGGGGCAATCACCCGGTCGATCACCTCAGGGCGGCCCTTGCGCCAGTCCTCCCAGGGGAGATAGTGATACCAACTGCGCCATCCGCCAGCCCGCAGATCCTCGGCGTCGCCGGCTCTGGTCAAGGCGAGATAGCCGATCGACACAATGTGCGGGTTCATGTCGCCTGGCTGGGCGTGGCGGCCACGGTCACCGAAGGTGTAAAGCTGCTCGACGTAGCCCAGATCGATACCGGTCTGCTCATTGACCCATGAGCGCAGTCCGATTTCGAGTGTGCGATGATCGAACGGCGAGAACGGACCGAAGGGCAATCCTTCGGTTGCACCGGACTTGTCGGGCTTGTCGCGGACCACGAGCGCGACGGGTTCGTCGTTCGATACCGAAACGATCGCGGCATTGAGGCCGATTTCCACGGCGGCGGTATCGAGGCGCATCCCGCGTGTCAGCGGATCTGCGGCAGGGACGTCAGAAAACTCGGAGCTAAAGTTCATGCTAGAATTCACGGCGCAACCTCCGTGCCGGTAAAGGGGGTCCATTCCAGGATCCCACAAGTCCGGCCAAGCTCGCGATTGTGTCCGCTCTAAGCGGCCTCCCCCAACACAATCACCCCCCAAACGATTGATCTATATCCGCTTTCCCGTCCGAGCTGCGGTGCCGCGCATAATTTTCTCTATGAGTTGATCATGGCGTTTTTCGGAACATTAAAAGTTCGAAATGAGAAATGCCGCGTTCGAATTTCGCCACTATTCGATTCTTCAGGACGCCGAAGCGAGGTCCGCGAAGCGGCTGAGCAAACGCTTTTGGGCGTCGCGGGCGGGCAGCGGCTGCAAGGAAATCATTTCTTCGGCGAGCGCTTCCGAGATGCCGCCGGGAGCGCCGAAAAATGCCAAAGCTTCCTCGACTTCGAAGCCGGCGAGCACGGTCGCCTCGTAGTAGGCGGCGATCGAATCGGCCGCCTTGATCTCGGCGGCGACAGGAGCGGGCAAGGTTGCCGGCAGGTTGAAACGCCGATGGATGGCCTGCAGCAAACGAATTTCGAATGACTTGTAATCGAGGCCGATGGCGTTCTTGAAGGGTGAAATGAGATCGCCAACGACATATTCGGCGGCGTCGTGAAGCAGTGCCGCCAGACGCCATTCGGCTTGCCAGCGGGGATTGCGCTCGGCGGCAATCGACTCGACGATGAGGACGTGCTGGGCCACCGACAGGGCATGGTCTCCGAGCGTCTGGCCGTTCCAGCGGGCAACGCGTGCAAGGCCGTGGGCGATGTCCTCGATCTCGATATCGGCGGGCGAGGGATCGAGAAGGTCGAGGCGACGGCCGGAAAGCATGCGCTGCCAGGCACGCGGGCCGGCGTCCGCCTGAATGTCGCGCGCAATTGCACCCGGTATGTCATTGCGTTTCGTCATGACGGCAGTTTAACCCGCCGCTGAAGTTTGGCACATGGCTCGTGGCGGTGGCAGGAGACGAGGTGGTCGTTGACCATGCCGACGGATTGCATGAAGGCATAAAGCGTCGTCGGCCCGACAAAGCGGAAGCCGCGCGCCTTCAGGGCTTTCGATATCCTCTTTGAAAGATGCGTTTCGGCGGGCACGTCGGCAAAAGAAGTGCAGCGGTTGTCGATCGGACCGTCTTCGAGAAACCCCCACAACAGGTGAGCGAAGCTTTCTTTTTCAGTGACTTCCAGGAAGGCCTTCGCATTGAGAACGGCGGCCTCGATCTTGGCGCGATTGCGGACAATGCCGGTGTCGGCCATCAACCGGGCGATGTCGCTTTCGGTGAAGCGTGCGAGCTTTTCGGGATCGAATCCGGCAAAGCCCGAACGGAAGTTCTCCCGCTTGCGCAGGATCGTCAGCCAGGAGAGCCCGGCCTGGAAGCCTTCGAGAACGAGCTTCTCGAAAAGTGCGCGGTCGTCGAGTTTCGGGACGCCCCATTCGGTGTCGTGGTAGGCAGCGTAGATGTCGGTCTCGATGCCGGGCCACGGACAGCGCACGGGCGGCGGTTTCTGCCGGGCGGACATCACGCGTGGTCCTCGCCGGTGGACGTCATCGAGAAGGTCGCCCAGGAGGGTATCTTTATCTCGATGGCGGCGTCGCCGGCGTGCAGCGTTTCACCTTTGGCGATGGCTTCGGCTGCGCGGTCGATTCGAAGCATCGCGAGGGCCTCGGTGCCTTCGACGGTGCCCAATGTACCGATGAGCGAGGATCCCGCGCGCACCTGCGTGCCCGTCTCCGGTAACGGGCTATCGGCCACGACACGCACAACGCGCTTGCGGGCGGTTCCCCGGTGCTGCATGCGGCTGACGACTTCCTGGCCGACGAAACACCCCTTGGTAAAGGAGACGCCTGCAAGCTGGTCGTAAAGGGCCTCGTGCGGGAAGGTGTCGCCGAGCACGAAATCCTTGCCGGCTTCCGGCACGCCGAGCGAAATGCGATGCGCGTCATAGGCTGGCTGGCCGGCAGCGTCGGCATCGATATCCTTGAGCACGGCATCGTTGGCGAGCGTCATGAGGAGGCGCCCGCCCATGTCAGGAAGGCGCGGGTCGATGAAGGCGATGCAGCCGACACGGCCGGCAATCGCAGCGGAGTTCGCCCCCCAGACAGCGGCGACCGTATAGTCGGCGCTGACGTCGCGGATTTCGGCGGAGGCGCGAAGCTTATACATGCTCAGCCGTTTGACGAGATCCGGGATGTGGGCCTTGCCGGTCTCGATGAGGTAACCGCCGCCGTGCGGGACGATGAAAAAGTCGAACAGGATCTTGCCCTGGGGCGAGAGCAGTCCGGAGTGCAGGGCAACTGGCGTGGGGCCAGGCAATTCCATGTCGGCCGTGACGACGCCCTGCAGCAGCTTCTTTGCGTCAGGGCCGGAAACGGCGATAACGCCGCGGTTGGGCAGCAGCGCACTTTTCAGATCGGACAAGATACCGCCCTCCTAATTTGTGGGCCGGGGCTTTTGTATTCGGCGGCCTTGGCGTTACGTATTGGCGTTAGGTAATGCGGGTGAGGGAGCAGGCGCAAGCCGCATGATGCTTTCGACGGCCGCCACTTTAGAGGATAGCGCGACATGGCAGGAACCTACGAGATCCTCATCAAGGGCGGCACAGTCGTCAATCAGGATGGCGCCGTCAAACGCGATATTGCGATCGCGGATGGCCGGATCGTTGCGCTTGGCGATATTGAAGCGGGTTCGGCGGGCGAAGTGATCGATGCCACGGGGCTGACGATCATCCCCGGCGTGATCGACAGCCAGGTGCATTTTCGCGAGCCCGGGCTGACGCACAAGGAGGATCTCGAAACGGGCAGCCGCGGTGCGGTGCTCGGCGGCGTGACGACCGTTTTCGAAATGCCCAACACCAACCCCAACACGACAACGCCGGAGCGGCTGGCCGAAAAGGTCGCGGCGGCCCACCACCGCATGTTCTGCGATTTCGCGTTCTATGTCGGCGGGACGGAAGACAACGTCGAGGACATCCCCGAGTTGGAGCGGCTGCCGGGATCGGCCGGCATCAAGGTGTTCATCGGATCGTCGACGGGGACGCTGCTCGTCGAAAACCCGGCAGTGCTCGACCGGATCATCCAGAAGATTTCGCGGCGCGCGGCTTTCCATGCCGAGGACGAGGGGCGCCTCATCCAGCGCAAGGATCTGCGCGTGCCAGGCGATCCGTCATCGCACCCCGTCTGGCGCGACGAGATCGCCGCCCTGATGGCGACGCGCCAACTCGTCGGGCTGGCCGAGAAGCACAACAAGCGCGTTCACGTTCTGCATATCTCGACCGCGGTGGAGATGGAGTTCCTCAGCGCGCACAAGGAGTGGGCTTCCGTCGAGGTGACGCCGCATCACCTGAGCCTTGTTGCGCCCGATTGCTACGAGCGGCTCGGCACCTACTGCCAGATGAATCCGCCCGTGCGCGACGCCGCCAATCAGGCCGGTATCTGGGCGGGGATCGCCAATGGCGTCGTCGACGTGCTCGGTTCCGATCATGCGCCGCATACGCGCGAAGAAAAGGATCACGCCTATCCCGAGTCGCACTCGGGAATGACGGGCGTGCAGACGCTGCTGCCGATCATGCTCGACCATGTGAACGCGGGGCGGCTGTCGCTCGAGCGGTTGGTCGATCTGACGAGCCACGGTCCGCAGCGGCTGTTCGGGTTGCGGGGCAAGGGGCGCATCGCGGTCGGCTATGACGCGGATCTGGCGATCGTCGACATGAGGCGGCGCGAGACGATCACGAATGCGCAGGTGGCGAGCCGGGCCGGCTGGACGCCGTACGATGGCCGCGCGGTGACGGGCTGGCCCATCGGCACGTTCGTGCGCGGCCATAAGGTGATGTGGGAGGGGGAGATTATCGGCGCGGCGAACGGCGAGGCAGCGCGGTTTTTCGAGGGGTCGCAGGCGTAGGGTGGATTAGCGCAGCGTAATTCACCGTTGGCGGTCGCAACCGTTGCGTTCGTGGTGGCGGATTACGCTCTCTATTTTCCCAACATTGGGCAAACCCATGTTGGGGAGCTAATGCGCCCTACATGTTCCGTTTATTATATCCGCCCTACTTGCTGTAGGGTGGATTAGCGAAGCGTAATCCACCGTTGGCAGTCGCAACCGTTGCGTTCGAGGCGGCGGATTTCGCTGCGCTCTATCCGCCCTACATGTTCCGTTTTTTATCCGCCCTACTTGCTGTAGGGTGGATTAGCGAAGCGTAATCCACCGTTGGCGGTCGCAATCGTTGCGTTCGAGGCGGCGCATGACGCTCTCTATTTTCCTAACATTGGGCAAGCCCGTGTTGGGGAGCTGATGCGCCCTACATGTTCCGTTTTTTTGGATGTGATTGTATGCCGAATTACCGCCGCACGTTAATCCCCGGAGGCAGCTATTTCTTCACCGTCAATCTGCTTGATCGCAAGGACGATCTTCTCGTCAGGGAGGTCGCGCATTTGCGCCAGTCGTTTTCCCGCGCAAAACGCCGCCATCCGTTCCGGATGGATGCAATCGTAATTCTACCAGATCATCTCCATGCCGTAATTACATTACCGGACGGCGACTCCGATTTTCCCAAGCGCTGGCGGCTTATCAAAACGTATTTTTCGCGGTTGATACCGAACTCCGAAGCGCGAAGCGATGTCCGCAGGCGGCGCAATGAGCGCGGCATCTGGCAGCGGCGATATTGGGAACATTTCCTAAGAGACGAACGCGATTTTATCCGTCACGTGGAGTATTGCTATTTCAACCCCGTAAAGCACAAGCTTGTTGAATATCCGCGAGACTGGAAGCATTCGACGTTCCACAGAGACGTGCGCTGTGGTCGCATGACGCCAGATTGGAGCGGACGTGAAGTTGACGGTGAATTCGGTGAATAATTCGGAGGCTGTAGGGTGGATTAGCGAAGCGTAATCCACCGTTGGCAGTCCCAACGTTTGCGTTCGAGGCGGCGGATTTCGCTATGCTCTATCCGCCCTACATGTTCCTCCTCGACGACTCGAGTGGCTCTGTTCACGATTGATGTAGCGGCTCAATCTCCGAGCGCCTCGGCGATGGCGTGAGCGGGTGTCAGGCGAGCGCCGTCGCGCTCGATCATCCGACGCCACCCGAGGTAGGTGCCGAGATACTTCGAGGCGACGCC
>JAHJQI010000074.1 GCA_018819265.1 Alphaproteobacteria bacterium | reverse complement strand
TCACTTACTTCGCAACAGATTCACATGGCAGTGAGTCCGGTCAGGCCAGCATCAATATCACGGTCGAAGGTGTCAACGATGCGCCGACGGTTGCAGCACAGAGCGTCGAGATCGGCGAGGACGATGGTCCGGTCGATATCGTTCTCGCAGGTGACGACCCCGATTCGGATGATGACGCAAACAGCCTCCAATATGTGGTCGCGCCTGCGGGCTCGGCATTCGATAGCCTTGTCGAGGACGTCGGCAACCTGATCGACATTTCGCTCTACACTTTCGACCCGACCGCTGACCATCAGCACCTGGGCGTCGGGGAATCGGAAGTCCTCAACCTGGAGTATGTCGCACTCGACCGGCACGGCGCACTTTCCGCTCCTGGCAGCATCGCGATTACGATCCATGGTGCCAACGACGCCCCTGAGATCGATTTTGCTGCCAGCAATGAATTGACCGAATTCATGGATTATGCAGACGGAGCAGGAGACGTGTCCGTCGGTAACACGATCGTCGCAACGGATGTCGACACGAACGACGTATTGAATTTTGCAGGCACTGCGGCTGGCGCATTTGGCAATTTTGCAATCGATGCAACGACCGGGGCGTGGACTTATACATTGTTCGAAACACCCGAATTCGGTTCGCCGTCAAACGGTGTTGCGATGGAGTCGTTCGATATCACAGTCTCCGATGGTACGGCCGATGTCGTATCCGCGGTCGATATAACTATCCTCTTGTAGAAGCCCGCCGCATCAAACTCTCGGCGTCATAACCGAGCAAAGACTGAGCTAGCCCGCCTTCTCCCTCCGACAACGATACGTGAACGGCGCGTCCTCAAGCCGATCAATTCATGCTCTGCATAGCGCTTAGTCTAAGCCTTCAGCCCGATGCTGAGGCCACTTGCATCAGTTCGAATTCTGCATGCTGCTATCCATTGTTGTGTGGGGCTTTTGACGAGTTCGCCACAGCTCGTCGATCTTGTTTTGGATACATAATTGCAGCAAGCGGTAACTCGGTTGCTCGAAAGACGAAATTTCTGCCACGCACGAGTCTCTTGGTCCGGCTGGAAGAGTTTGCCATGGCCCGGAAACCTGATGTCTGGCGATTGACTCGAACTCAAAGCACGCGGCCCGGTCGCTTTCTTGCGCGCAGATTTTGGCGAGCGGCCAGCTCGGCGTGCCAGCGGCCAAACCATCGAACGTCGCCAACATAATGATGACAGTAAGGGTTGCTGCAAGTGAAAGTCTCATCGGAACTCTCCAGATTTTGAGAAAACCATCATGCCAATTCATCTCGCCGACATGCCGCCACGAGGGCCAAATTTCGCGCCGTGGACGCACACCTGGTCGCCGGCGAAGCCGCTGGCTCAATCCGCGCGGCGCAGAATCTTACTCCATGCAGCATATCCAGCCGGAGCCGCTCGGCAGTGATTGCAGCGGCGCCGACGGACGTCTGAAGCCGCGAAGTGGTAGCCGGTACTTATATATATATGGAAACGATCCAAGAGCATTCCTTTCATCGTGGAGTCATACCCGCAATCAGCAGTACGGCCGGCGATAGCGTCAGGGCGTTCAGCATCTTGGCCTCCGAGGCTTTTCGGCACGTCACACGGGCAGTCGAAAGGTTGCAGCCAGTCCGCCCTCGGGGCGATTGGCGAGGATGACGTCGCCGCCGTGGCTTCGGGCAACAGAGCGGGCGACCGTAAGGCCGAGTCCGTAGCCACCTTTTTCCAGGTTGCGCGCATCGTCGAGACGTCGAAACGGCTCAAACACGGTTTCGAGCTTGTCAGGGGGAATACCGGGTCCTGGATCGGTGATAATGATGACCGCCTCCCGTTTGTCCCGGCGCACCGTGATCGTGGCTGCGCCCCCATGACGAACCGCGTTGTTGACCAGGTTCGTCAGAGCCCGCTTGAGCGCAAGATGACGGCCTTTTACGACCACCGAACGCGGCAGTTCGACGTCGACCGCGTGCCCGGCATCTTGAGCGTCATCCGCGATCGTCTGAAGGATTGCGGCAATGTCGACCGGCTCGACGGGCTCGCAATCCGTACCCTCCTTCAGGAAGCCGAGCGCCGCATCGATCATCTGCTCCATTTCGTCGAGGTCGTGATCGACTGATTTCTTCAACGTTTCGTCGTCGATCGCGGTCGCACGCAGGCGCAGGCGAGTGAGCGGCGTGCGCAGATCGTGGCTGATGGCGGCAAGCATCTGTGTGCGATCCGAGATAAGCCGGTCTATGCGCCGATGCATCTCGTTGATCGCCGCAGCGACCGTGCGCACTTCACGCGTGCCGGTTTCGGCAACGGGGCGGCCGTCGTCGCCGGACACAAACAGCGTCCGGGCCTCCTTGGCCAAGAGGTTCAGTGGGCGCGTCAGCCAGATACTCAGCAACACGGCGACCACCACCACGCCAAGCGCCCCGACAAGTAGCGAGACGAGGAAGCTTGGTGAGGAAACGCGTGTCGATTGCACTCGCGCAAGTGTCACGTTGAGCCAGCTGCCATCTTCCAGTCCGAGCGAGATAACCGTCGTGTGATCTTGGTCCCCATCGGTCGCCGGCGAGGCGCTCGAAGTCCCGAAGATGAGACCCCGGCTGCTGAGTGCAGGAGCTCTCTCCAACAGATATGTGCGCAGTGTCCGCGCTGCGGAGTCGAGCCGGCCGCCCGCAGTTGACAGCGGCTCCTCGCTCCAATGCAGTTCCAACGGGCCGCCGGAAAGGCTGTGTGCGGTGGTGTCCCGGGTTTCCGGTTTGACAGCGGTTATCGTCTCGGCAAGTACCAGCAGGCGCTCGGCAACCCGGTTGGCGTTCGACGCCAGGAGCTCGCGCTCACTCGCCACTTGATACAGATACTGGGCGAGAAAGAGGATCGATCCCAAACCCAGAACGAGCACGAGCACGGTGCGCCCGGCGATCGTGTCGGTGAGCTTCATCCGCGCCGAACCTCGCCCACGAACATGTAGCCAGCACCTCGGACCGTCTTGATCAGGCCGTCGTCGCGTTCGCTCGTGTCGAGCTTTCGCCTGAGACGGCTGACCTGGACGTCAATACTCCTGTCGAAGCCACCTTCGGACTTCTTGCGCGTAACCTCGATCAGATAATCGCGGTCGAGAACGCGGTTTGGCGCTTCGAGAAAGGCGAGCAGAAGATCGTATTCACCGGCAGAGACATCGATGATGACGCCATCTGGGTTGCGCAGTTCGCGACGCAAAGTGTCAAGGCGCCAGTTGTCGAAGACGAGATTGCGGCTCTCTGCCCTGCTTGGCTGTTCGCCCGGCATCCGCGCGCGGCGGATAAGAGCCTTGATGCGGGCGAGAAGTTCGTTGGGTCCGAATGGCTTTGCGACATAGTCGTCGGCGCCGAGTTCCAGGCCGACGACGCGGTCTGTTTCGGAACCCTTCGCCGTCAGCATCAGGATGGGTACGGTCGAGGTAGCCCGGATCTCGCGGCAGATATCGAGCCCGCTCTTGCCCGGCAGCATGATGTCTAGAATGACGAGATCGATCTCTGCGGTCCTGATGTGGCTGCTGACCTCGCGACCGTCGCTCACGGGCGTGACGCGGTAGCCGTTGTCGCGCAGGAGAGCGGCCAACAATCGGCGCAGTTCCGCGTCGTCGTCACACAAGAGGATGTGCCCATCCGGCGGCAGAGAGGGCGCGCCGTTTCCGGCATCGCCCTCGTCAGTTGTCGGTTGTTTCGAAGCTTGCGCCATGGGCAGCAGTCTATCACTTCAAGGGCGTCAGGCGCGCCTGGAAGCTCTTGCCGCCGACGCCGTCGGTTTTGACGATGACCTTCATGCCCTTCTTGGTCTCGAAATCGCCGGTCGCCTTCATCGTGTTCTCGCCGGCCGGAGCGAATGTCACCTTGTGAGTCTTGCCGCCGACGAGCACGCTGGCTTCCGCCTTGCCGCCGGCCGTGTCGACCGGTTTCTCGGCGCTGTCGGTGACGTAGAGGACAAGCTCTCCATTATTGGCAACCAGTTCCCAGTGTTGGGCGCCGCCGCCGGCATCGATGATGTGGCCTCCGTTGGGGCCTTGAATGAACTTGCTGTCCGAATGCGCGAGAACCGGACCGGCGATAGCCAGCAGCATGGCAACGATGAGCGTTCTGATCATGATCGATCTCCTCTTTTAACATGACGATGGAATTCAGTAGGCCTCTTGTGCGACCGGAATCTTGCCGATTTCCTCACGCTCCTCGATGAGTCGCTTCAAGGGTTTCGCGCCGTAGCGCAGGAAGAGTACCGGCGTCAGCAGGGTATCGAGAAGTGTGGAGCTGATGAGGCCACCAAAGATGGTGATTGCGACGGGGTGCAAAATCTCCTTGCCGGGGGCATCGGCGCCGATCATGAGGGGAATGAGGGCGAGCCCCGCCGAGAGCGCCGTCATCAGTACGGGCACCAGCCGTTCGAGGCTACCGCGCACAATCATGTCGCCGCCGAACCTCTCGCCCTCGAGCATCACGAGGTTGATGTAGTGGCTGATCTTGAGGATGCCGTTGCGCGCCGAGATGCCGGCCAGCGTGATGAAGCCGATCATCGTTGCGACCGAGAGCGACAGGTCGGCAATCCAAAGCGCGATCACGCTGCCGATCAGGGCGAGCGGAATGTTGCCCATGATGATGAGAGCGAGCACGGCTGACCGGTACCGGCTGTAGAGCACCACGAAGATACCGAACAACGAAATGAGTGACAGCAGCGCAATCGTCCGCGTCGCGTCCTCCTGCGCCTGGAAGGTGCCTTCGAGAGAGGTGAAATAGCCTTCGGGCAGATCGAGATCCTTCAGCAAGGCACGCAGATCGGCAACGATGCGGCCCATGTCGGAGCCATCGGAGTTGGCGAGCACATAAGTTCGCCGCTTGGTGTTCTCGCGGGAGATCTGGTTTGGCCCGTCGGTTTCGACGATTTCAGCGAAGGTCGAAAGCGGCAGTGGACCCGAAGGCGTGTCGATTCTGAGGTTCCTCAGCCCCTCGGTCGTCCGGTCGCGATCGAGGACGCGAAGGACGACATCGTATCGGCGGTTCCCCTCCACGATCTGCGAAACGACGCTACCGTTGATCAGCGTGGCAAGGGCTTCCGTTACGGCGGCGGGTGCAATACCGTGCGCGTAGGCCGCTTCGTAATCGACTTCAACTTGTACCTGTGGGATGCGCACCTGGCGCTCGACAGAAATGTCGACGAGCCCTGGAATGTCCTGCATGCGCGTTTTCAGTTGCTCAGCGATTCCACGCAGCGTGTCGAGATCCTCGCCAAAAATCTTCAATGCGATCTGCGCCCGGATGCCCGACAGCATGTGGTCGAGACGGTGCGAGATCGGTTGGCCCACGTTGACGCTCGCCGGCAGCACCGCGAGGCGAGCGCGGATGTCGTTGATGATTTCCTCGCGCCCGCGTTCGGACGCGTTCAGGTCGACGTCGATTTCGGCTGAATGCACGCCTTCGGCATGTTCATCGAGCTCCGCGCGGCCGGTGCGCCGTCCGACGGTCTCCGCCTCCGGTACCTGAAGGATGAGCTGCTCGGCGATGAGTCCGACCCGGTGCGACTCGGCGAGCGAGATGCCAGGCAGGAACAGCATCGAGATAGTCAGTGTACCCTCGTTGAAAGCCGGCAAGAAGGCGCGCGGAAGATGTGTCGCCGAGATCGCCGCGGCCGTCACGGCCGTGACCGCAGCGGCCATCAGAAATCCCTGCTTGCGGAACGCCCAGCCCAAAAGGCGCCGGTTGGCGGCTTTGAGGATCCGCACGAGGAATCCGTCGCCGTGCCCAATCGCGCCGGATTTGGGCAGGAGATAGTAGCACAGCACCGGGGTCACGGTAATCGAGGTGACGAGGCTCGCGAGGATGGAGACGATGTAGGCAACGCCGAGCGGCGCAAACAGGCGGCCTTCAATGCCCGACAGCGCAAACAGCGGCACGAACACCAGGATGATAATGGCGGTCGCGTAAATGATGCCGGAGCGGACCTCCTGCGAAGCGCGTGCTATGACGCGGAGCACCGGTTCCGGCACAGCCCTCTGGGCGTTCTCTCGCAGCCTCCGGAACACGTTCTCGACATCGACGACCGCATCGTCGACCAATTCGCCGATGGCGATGGCAAGGCCGCCGAGCGTCATGGTGTTGATCGTCATCCCGAACATCTGGAACACGATCACCGTGATGAGGATCGAGATCGGTATGGCGGTCAGGGAAATGAATGTCGTGCGCCAATTGAGGAGAAATGCGAACAGGACGATCGCCACGACCACCATGGCCTCGACAAGTACTGTCTGCACGTTCTTCACGGACGCCTTGATGAAGTCGGCCTGCTGGAAGAGGACGTTGACCTCGACATCTTTCGGCAATTCGCGGCGTAGGTCAGCGAGCGCACTCTCGATATCCTCGGTCAAGCGCAGGCTGTCCGATGACGGCTGCTTCTGCACTGATAGGATGACTGCCGACTGGCCCATGTAGCCGGCATCGCCGCGTTTCACCCGAGCCGCATAGTCGACTTCGGCGACCTGCCGCAGTCGGATCGGGATGCTATCGCGATAGGCTACGGGAAGATTGCGCAGATCCTTGAGCTTGGTCGTCCGGCCAAGGTTGCGGATCAGGTATTCTCGCGCGTGCTGGTCGACGAAGCCGCCAGCCGTATTGGTGCCGAACTTGGCGATCGAGGTTTCGATCATCTCACGGTCCACGCCGAGCAAGCTCATCTGGGCCGTGTCGAGCGAGATGCGGTACTGGCGCACCTCCCCGCCTATGGGGATCACCTGGGCAACTCCCGGGATGGTCAGAAGACGAGGCCTGAGCACCCAGTCGGCCAGTTCGCGCGTCTCCATCGGCGACAGCGATTTGCTCGCCACCGCGATCAGCATGATCTCGCCCATGATCGAGGTGACAGGCGCCATTTGCGGAACGACATCGTCGGGCAACTGTTCGCGGACGATGTTGAGCCGTTCGCTGATCTGCTGGCGATTGCGGTAGATGTCGGTGCCCCAGTCGAACTCGACGTAGACGATCGAAAGACCGGCGCCGGAGACCGAGCGGACGCGGGACACGCCAGCCATGCCGTTCATGGCCGTCTCGATGGGGAACGTGACGAGTGTTTCGACCTCTTCGGGCGCCAATCCGTTCGCCTCCGTCATCAGCGTGACGGTCGGCTTGTTGAGGTCCGGGAACACGTCGACAGGCAGCGTGCGCAAGGTCAGCGCGCCGTAGACCACGAGCACGCTCGCGAGCGCCAGCACGAACAGGCGGTTCCTCAGGCTTCCTGTGACGAGGAGGTTGAACATTGCTGTGCCGCCCTACCGGACCTGATTGAGCAGCGTCACGCCGTCGACGACGATGCGCTGGTCTTCCTTGATGCCGGCTGAGATGACCACCTGGTCACCATCGAATGGCTCGAACTTGACCACCTGCGGCTCGAAGCGCTCTGGTTGGGTCTTGACCCAGACAATCGGCAGCCCTGTCGGCCCACGCACAACGGCGGAGGTTGGCAGTACGAAGCCTTCGACCTTGTCCTGCGACTGCAGGATGACCCGCGCGGTCATGCCAACGGCGAGATCTTCGTCGGGCGTCTCTATTTTGAAGTTCAGGATTGCGGAGTGATGCCGGAGCGCAAGTCCGCGCCCGACGTAGGTCAGATGGAGGCGGTGATGGTCGTGAACGGTGGCGACCGCGGAAGCGATGTCGCCCGCGGTTTCGGGATGCTGGGCGACAGCCTCGATCCAGAATTCGGAAGGGTCGATGATCTCGAAGAGGACATCGCGGGTTTCGACGACCTGCCCCGCCACAACGTTAGCCGTCGATATTATGCCACCGATCGGCGCCACCAAGGGCACGCTGGCCGATGTACTGGGCAGAAGCTGTTCACGCTTTTTGATCAGGGCATCGAGTTCACCGGCGACTTCGTCTTCGCGGACCTTCGGGACCGAGCCGGGCCGCTCGCGATAACGCGACAGGATGGTCCTGTTCTTGACAATGAGCGCTTCTGTCTCCGCGATCTGGCTGACGATATTCGCCCGGTCGGATTCTTCGATGTAGGTCTCGACGAAGCCGAGCACCTCCCCTTTTTCCACCTTCAAACCGACATAGGGGACTTTCGACGCTGCGTTTGCAGAGACTAGGAAACGGCCCGGCCGGTCGGACTGCACGCGGCCGAGGTTTTGCGGGCCGGCGATCACCCGTCCGCTCAACTCGGTGGCCCGAGCTGCCTTCGACTTCGTGGCGGGCCGGGTGCGGATCGACAAAAGATGCTGTGTCGCCTTAGGCACGAAAAGCGTCGCATCCGGCATGCGCTGCGGCTGGTCGGTGGCCATGCTTGAGGGGATGGAAGGCGGAGCGGGTGTGGTTTCTGCCGCAAGGACCGTAATAGGACCTCCCATCAGTACGGCAGAAACAACGAGGAGGGTTACGGCAGCACCGGCCGAGCGTCTCAATGGCGTAACCGGTGCGGTGCCACCAGCCCCGGCGGCGATATTTCCTGACGTCACCGCGTCACCCTTGGTGCGCTGCCCGGGCTCGGCGGGACGCTGCGTCCGTCCGCCCGCAAATAGCAGGGTCAGCAGAATGCCGGCGGCGAAACTCCCGCCGATCGCCCACATCACCGTCTGATCTTCAAGGAACGCGGCGGACCACTCCGAGGATTGGGGGGCAGCGTTCGCAACCTTATTCCGCTCGAGGCTTTCGGGAACTTCGAGGCGACCGGTCAGCAGATCCTCGCTGCCGTCCGAAAAGGCAATTGCAAAGATCAGGTCGCTGGTTCCAGCCTTCGTGATCCAAGGCGCGACTGCAGTGAAAACGCCGTCCCCATCCTGCTTTGCCTCGACACTGCCGCCGTCTCCAGAAATTGTCAGGCTGGCCGCCGAAATAGGTGCGTTCGTCGCGAACTCGTGCAGGAAAATGGTGAGTTGCTGGGAGCCTGAGACAACGCCGACGAGTTCCAGTTGCGGCGTAACCGCGATGACGCGGGGCGCCACCGGCAGATTTAGCGGAGGTGGTTTGTCGTGGTCATGCCCTTCGTGAGCGCCAGCAGGCAAGGCTAATGTGACCGCGCAGAGCGCAGCCAGAACCAACTTTATCAGTGTCCCGACCCTTATCATCTCTATCCAGTGGCTATCGAATTGTCCCTCGTGATTGCATTCTGCGCCTTGCGCGTTGCAGCAAGATTTCGCGATTGTTTCACTGTGTAACAACCGCCGTGCCGGTTCCCAGTGGAACGCTTAATCGTAAACGCGCCCAACGACGTCATGGGCGAGGCTCCTTCGCATTCAAAAAGCCGAAGAACGGTGACGGCCGGGCTGCTCAGTGCGAATGGCGCGATCAAGACTGGCAATCGGCTCAGCTCCGAAAAATGCTATCGAGTAGCAGCCGCTGAGATTAGGATGTATCGAGTTCGACAGAGCACTCCTCGCCCCCGCATTTTCCAGCCAATGGTGCATGCATAGGGACTTACGATGCGGTTGCGTGCTCGCGAGGAGTACTCCGTCAAGATCGTACGACGATCAGTGATTGACCTGCCGAGTCGAAATCAGTCGTTCAGCAAATAACGTCATCAAAGTCGGAACTGACGACGTGCAAAGGACTGTTTAGCAGCGGATTGGACAGCACTAGAATTGCCAACGCATCGACACGGCTCGCCGATTCCGCCCAGGTCTCGCGCGTGGCCGGGTCGTTCGCGTGCAGCAGCACCTGCTTTCGCCGCTTCAGAAGACCGAGCAGGAACGTTGACTCGTCGTCGTGCGGGGGCATTGCGCCAAGTAGAGCACCAACTGAATCGGCATCGTCACCATTCCCGTGCTGCAGGATCGTATCGAAAATGATTAATCTAGCGATGGGCAGCACCAGAGCCTCGCGGCGGCAGATGTCGAGTGCGGGTTCAAAATAAAGCTGATCCGCAACGCCTTCGCAGGCGGCCTGCAATCGCGGTTCGGAAGACTCGCTGCGCCAGGCTGCGGCGAAGCCGTCCAACCGCTCCACGTTGCCTGAGCCCGCAGCGGACAGTTCGGCAATTTCTTCGATGTATCTCTCCAATGAATTGCCGGGGCGGGCGCTGCTGTAAGCCTTGAGCACCAGCAGGAGATCGCCGGTGCCCGAGCAGAACCCGTAATGGGAGACGGTGTAGCCACGGCCGTCGCCCAGGTCTTCAACGTAGTCGTACGCCGGACGCGATGATCCGGTCTCAAACACGCGGGAGACTGCCTTTATGCGCTGCTCGTCGGACAGCGAGCATTCTGCATCGCTGGTCTTGATCGTCGCGTTGGCGCGCTGGGCAGGCGCGGCGAGACCGAGCGCGATCGCGAATGTCTCACCCGCCGCTGCTGTTGCGCCGATCAGGGTCAATCGTCGCGACAGTCTTCTGGTTGAAGCTGCCGCCAACGCGCATCCTCTCCGTTCCAACCTGTCATTCCTAATCGCAAGGCCCGTATATGTCCTAAAGCCGGAGCTGCTCAGCGCGTCAGCGCGGTTTCCTGATAGCCGCGGATGCGGATGACGTCTCCCGGCTGAAGCAGAACCGAATCGTCTGCCAGGAAGATTTCGGGTCCCCTGCTGGTTCGCCGGCTAATCTCGAAAACGGTATCCATCATCGCGAGCGGAGCGCGAACTGTGATCCTGCCGAGGGCGTTGAGCATCTGGCGGCTGGTATCTGCCGTCAGCTGCTCCTCCAAGATCTCGCGCTGGGTCTCCAGTATATCGCGCTCAAGCTCGATGCGGATAGTAGCTTGAAGCTTGCTGCGATCGGACTCCGCCTGGGCCAGCCGAAGGTCGGTCTGTGCCAGTGTCGCCATTATGCTTTCCAGTAGTGCCTGGGAGTCCGAAAACTCGCTTTGAGCAAGCAGCATGCTGTGCGCCGAGGCGGCACCTTTATGGCGCGCGGAGCGCATGATGTTCAGTCGATCCTCCTTGCCACGCACATTCTCCTCGATGTGTTCAACCCGCTTGCGTACGCTCTGAAGCTCGCGCTTGATGGAGTCCGTCGCAGCTTCGTAGGCGCGAAGCTCGAGCTGCCTTATGGACAAATTGAGTGCGCGGATATGCGCCATTTCCGTCAGCATCCGTGCGGCACCTTCAGCACCGGCCAGATCGATCAACTCCTGCGGCGCGGTGGCCTGCACGCCGCCGCGCTCAGCCTGAAGCACAGCGCCGCGCGCCAGCAGCTGCTTCAACTTCTCGTTCGCTCGCCGCAATCGCTCGGTTTCGCGCAGCGAGTCACGGTACTGCTGGGTTTGCGAGCTGACCTTTTCCAGACCACCCGCCAGCGCCAACGCGTGCAGCACCGTCATGCCCGGCATGAATTTGAAGGTGCCGGGGTTAGCGACCGGTCCGACCACGAACACCGGAGCACGCTCGAGCATCGCCACACTGACGGTGGCCTCGCGCCCGAAGATCTCGACAAACCGGTGCGCCAAGCTTTCTTGCACCTGCCGCAAATTCTGCTCCCCGACGCTATGTTCGCCCAGCAGAGGCAGAAAAATGTTTCCGTCCTCCTGTACTGTGTACTCCCCCGTCAGCTCGACGCGCTCGACCATCAGCGGGATGGATGCATCGTCGGCGTAGCCGGTATCCGCAACTGGCTGGATGCGCTCGAAGAACGAGATTTTCAGGCGATCGGCGAGTGCAAGTTTCACGCTGGTGTGTCTGCTCTCTAGCGTGTTCAGCTCGGCGTTGCGCTGAATGGCGCGTGCATCGTTCGTCATCGGTTGGGCAATAGCCGCAGTGGGCGATCTAGCCGTGCCGGCCGCGATCAGGCAGCTTAGCAGCATCAGATTCGTGCCCATCCGACCGGACTCAATCAGCGTACGCGGTACATAATACAGCATCGGACACACTCCTTTGTTTTGCTCTCGAGCGTTGCACTTCATGCCGCTGCCCCGCCGCGGAACTGCGCTTGTAGCGCGGGAACCGCGAGGGGAACGTTTCCCGTCCGCAGCAGCTTGCCCCATCCCACCATCCGTCCCTTGACGGCTGTTAGAAGGGTCCGCGCGGCGATATAGTAAAGGAGCTGCCGGTAACAGAAGCGCTGCAGTAGAATAAGCGGCACCAGCTTCATGCCGCGGCGATCGCCGTCGAGCACGATGGCGAGCGCAGCGGAGCCCGTATCGACTGTCTGAAACATAAGCCAGAACTTCCCTAGCAGCAGCACGTCGCCCGGTAATCCCTGCTCGGGCATCATCAGCCAGTCGCGCAATCCGATCAGCAGCGATAGGACAAGTAGGATGTCCATGAGCGGGGCTAGCAGTGTGAATGCGAATTGGAAAAGCAGGATATTGGGGATGGTCACCAGCCCGACCCCTCTCGGGGAGGCAGTGGTCATCGCGGACATGTGCTTGAACGCGACCTGCAGCGTGCCAAACATCCAGCGGAAGCGCTGCTTGAGGAATGCTCTTACGGTTTCCGGCGCCTCGGTCATCGCTACCGCAGCGGGCTCGTACAGCACTTTCCAGCCGCGCCGCTCGATGGCCAGAGTGACATCGGCGTCCTCGGCTAAATTGTCATGGGCGTAGCCGCCGACCTCCAACAGCGCAAAGCTCCGCCAAGCACCGATCGCGCCCGGGACAACGCCGATGGCGTTGAACAGTTCGAACGCGCGCTTGTCGAGGTTCTGGCTGGTGACGTATTCGAGCGACTGGAATCGGGTCATCAATGTGACCTCGTTGCCGACTACGGCCTTGCCGGCAACGGCACCGACTCTCGGATCGGCGAAATGGCGCACGAGTTGTTCGATCGAGCCCGGTGTGAATAGCGTGTCGGCATCAAGGGCGATGACGATCTCGGCTTCGGTTTTGGTTAAGCCGTAGTTTAGCGCTGCCGATTTGCCGCCGTTCAGTTTCTTGAACACGCGAACGCGATTTGTCCGCGAGAACTGCGCGCGTACGACCTGCGCGGTCCGGTCGGATGAGCCGTCATCTATGACGATGATGTCGAACTTGCGGTGACGGGAGTCGAGCAGCGACCGGATCGTCTTGCAGATCACCTTCTCTTCGTTGAATGCAGGAACTAGCACCGACAGTGACGGCGGTCTCCAGCGGAAATTACGACGAAGCCCTTCGATGTGCCGGTGGCGCCAGGCCAGCAGCGTAATGATGATTAGCCGGGCTATTCCGAGGATGGTAGCGCTGATGGCGACGACCGGCAGGATGTCCGAAAGCCACGCTACGGATTGCATGCCCCTCCCGGTAAGTTGTGCCAGCACTCGGTCTAGCATGTCTGACTCTTGGCTGGGCAACATCACCTCATGGCGCGACCGGTTGAGCATCTCGTGCACCGCGACGAAGCGGAAGCCATTGGCCTTCAGATGATCAATGATGAGTGGCAGGGCTGCAATCGTGGGGTTGCGGTTGCCGCCAGCGTCATGCAGCAGGATCAGATCGCCGCCCTCCGAGGCCCTATGCAAAACGCGACTAACGATTTGTTGAGGAGTCGGATTGGCCCAGTCGCTTGGATCATTATTGATGTTCACATGAACATAACCGAGCCCAGTAGCGATCTGCAGGGTGCGCAGCGCTCCCTCCTGCTGCGCATAGGACTCGCTGCTATACGGCGCCCGAAAAAGAATTGTGCGCACGCCGAGTTGCGACTCGAGCACCCGCTGCACAGCGTTGAGCTCCATCTCAATGCCGCCGCGGCTCATGTCCCCCATGTTTGGATGCGAGTAGCTGTGGTTGCCGATATCATGCCCCTCGTCGTACATGCGCTGGATGAGATGCGGGTTGCGTGCCGCCTGTTTTCCGACGACGAAAAATGTGGCCGGGGTGCCCTTGTCGCGAAGGATGTCGAGAATCTGCGGCGAGTAGCGCCGGTCGGGGCCGTCGTCAAAGGTCAACGCGACGGACTTTCCACCACTGCCCAACCAGGAGTCGACGCGAGCCGCTTGCGGCGCGAGGTTGAGCGATTGATCGGAGATAAGTCCTAGGCCGGCATCGTAGCGAACGGTTCGCTTGCCCTTTCTCGTTTGCGCCTGCACCCGGACGACAATACCTGCCTCGGCGGCTTCGACATTGAAGGACGGCTCAACTTCCTCAAGCCTGTTCGCGGCAGCCTGGTCGGGCACCGACTTGCGTCCCATCACGGACCAGACGCTGGGATCTTCGAGGCCGAGTTCCCAAAGCGCCAGACCGCCGACACCCATTGCCAGCGCTGCTCGAGCGGCATTGAAGGCAGTGACTCCATCCAGAAACCAGACTCTGTGCCGGCGGTGGGTCGCATCGATGTAGCGGAAGCCCGGGTTCAGCGACTCGCGGTCGAACTCTAGCTTGCCCTTCGATTGCGCTAGCCGATTCCACGCCTGCTGCACCGAGATACGCTGACGCGGCTCACCTGATGTCCAATCGTACCCGTATGAGCCGATGCTGACGATGAGCTTCGCCGGAGGCACGCCGCCGAACTTGGTGACCAGCATATGCTCGTACCAGCTCTGGCTGGCGATGGGGCCAGGCGGGCTGGATTCGTGGGTATTGTCGTGGGTGCGCAGCAGAAGGTAGTCGACCAAACCTGCCAACTCACCTGCACGAAAAGAGCCAGATGAATCGACCTGGACAATGAGTGCGGCTCCGACCTGCCTCAGACGAGCGCGTAGCTCAACCAGGAAGTGGACGAAGTCGCTTCGCCCGGAGGGAATCAGCCACGGTAACCCTACCACGATGCCGGCGCTGCGGTTTCGCACGATATAATTGACAGCATTGTCAATGATTTTCGTGCGCTCACTCGGTACTGAGAGCAGTCGGCCGGTCGCGACCAAGTTAGAGCGGGCGGTTATGCCAGTATACATCTTGACGTGGCGAGCCTTCCTCCTGAGGAAGCTCCGGATTTCCCGTTCCATGTACGGATTGGCCTCGCTCACCCCGCCTTCATCGAGAACCAGTGCATCGGTAAAAATCGCATCGAGCTGCCCCGCATTCGCTTCCAGGGACAGCAGTCCGCCGTTTCGCTGGTTCGAAAAGTGGGCAAGCCGCATTGCGGGCCGGGCGTTTTTCGGCAGCGTACGGTTGCGGACGGTGCTCGGTCCTGTAGACGATCCTGTTAGCATGCGCACGCCTCTGTCCGTCGGCCGCTCGCCGGCGTCACGAATCGGCTCAGTGAGAGGGCTCTTCAGAGCGAGGCTGGGCAGCGAGGGAGCAAGAACGATGGATAGGAGAATACCGATTGCGACGATGAGTATGGCAATCCCGCCAGCCATACCGGCAATATTGGTAATGCGTTCGCGTCGGCCGAGGACATCGAAGAAGATCGGGTGGATTGGCGCACTCATAGCAACGCTTTCCCGCTTTCATACGAAAGGTAGGCCAAGACATGCCGCTGTCGTGACTGGTGGCGCTGCGCCGGCCGATCGGTCAGCGCGTCAGGCTGCGAATTCCCGCTTTCATACGAAAGGTGAGCCAAAACATGCCGCTGTGTTGTCTGGTAGTGTTGCGCCCGAGATAGTCGGCGCGTCAGATACGCGAATTGGCTTTCACTGAATCGAGCCCATCACCATAAGGCTATTGCCTTCGGCAGCTTATCTGCAGCCGTTAAAGTCCAGTAAACCATAATCCATCACACACCTGCGATCAAGCTGAAGTTTCGGGATTGTATAAGCTTGGAAACGACTTGTACGAACATGCTCAATTAGCCTTTGATCTGGTGCGAGTGGGTGGACCGGCCCAACCTGATCCTTATTCCTCCCGATCTGCGTGACGGCGCGTTATTTTCGCTTGGCTACATGTTCGCTGCGCGGCGGTCAGAACTCGCAGGCCTCGACTTCGAAGTCCTTGGGGAGGGGGACGGTTTTATCGAGGTTGCCGACGAAACAATTGCGATTACGCTTCTTCGTTCGAAGACGGTGCGATCTGGCGAGCCGCAACGGGCAATCGTGCCTCGCGATGCAAACACGCGCGCGGTGCAGATTCTGCAAGCATGGACCAAATTTGCACAGCTGCGCCGCGGGGCGCCGGTCTTGCGTTCTGTCACGAAAGGCGGCGCGATCAGCGAAGGCCGACTGCATCCAGAAAGCGTTTCCACAATCGTCGCACGACGCATTGAGGAATATGCGCGGTGCGTTTCTCAAATCGGAAATGTTTCACATGAATCGAACTCAGGAAGGCTGATGCAACTTGAGGTGTGCCGTAGCGGTGCATCGGGAAGGTTCTCAAGTCACAGTCTTCGCGTCGGTGCTGCCGTGACGGCTGCTGAAGCTGGGGGTCCCGCCGACTAATTTCTGGCCGGTTTGTCGGTGGTGTGTTCCTACGGAGTTGATATCGGTGACGCCCTTGGACTTCTGACGGGCTCCGCTCGAGTTGGCACAAAGCTGCCCGAAAAGCTCGGATCATCGATTTGACGTTCAACGACTTGCGGGGCACGGCTGTTACGATGCTCGCAGAAGCGGGCTGCACAACCCCCGAAATCGCATCATTGACCGGACATACACTTCGAAACGTAGATTCGATCTTGGAACGCTATCTTGCCCGAACGAGAAAGCTTGCGGAGGCAGCGATCATTAAATTTGAACGAGGCGGCTCCGCAGGTGGCTTTGCTAGGAGAGTTAACCGCTGAGTACTTCTTTATGAAACATGTCGGACCATTGCGATCGTTGACAACCACCTTACGAGTCGATCGGCGCTCGATCCCAATTGCAGACATCGAGCGGCATGCGATCGGCGACGCAACCAGCGCCGCCAACCACGTCCGGAATCGGGGGGAGTGCGTCAAGCACTCAGATGTCGATTTTCTCCGCAAGTTCGATGGCATCGTCGACCTCGATGCCAAGGTAGCGCACGGTACTCTCGATCTTGGAGTGTCCGATCAGTAGCTGGACCGCCCGGAGGTTGCCGGTCCGGCGGTAGATCAAGACCGCCTTCGTTCTGCGCAGCGAGTGCGTGCCAAACTTCGCCGGATCGAGCCCGATGCTGGCTACCCACTCCTGCACCAGTCGCGCATACTGCCGAGTAGTTAGCCCGGCACGATCTCCACGTCCCGCGACAGGAACTGACCGAACTGGCGTCCTGTCAGCCGTAGATACGCATCGATCGAGAGACAGTCGAGGATGCGCTTCGTTGCGCCTAACTTTCTGATCTGATGACCGGTTTCCGCCTAGCGTCAGCAGGAGCCCCCCCCGGCTCTGCCGGGGAGGCAGTAACAGTTTGACGTTTTCCGGCGGTCCATCGACGCAATTCCAACCGTTTGCAACCACGCATGCGGAAGGAACTGAGCCGATGGACGAACTCAAGAGTCGGAGCCTCCGACAAACCCGGGGCGGTTCAGTCGCAGGTGGTGGGCTTCATCAAGGGCAAGACCGCCATTCATCTGGCCCGCGTCTACGGCGAGCGCAAACGCAACTTCGTGGGACAACACTTCTGGGCCAGGGGATACTTCGTCTCAACCGTCGGTCGTGA
>JAHJQI010000073.1 GCA_018819265.1 Alphaproteobacteria bacterium | reverse complement strand
GCAAAAACAAGCCCGACACCGGCTTGCCGAGTGTTGGCAAAAACAAGCCCGACACCGGCTTGCCGAGTGTTGGCAAAAACAAGCCCGACACCGGCTTGCCGAGTGTTGGCAAAAGAAGCCCAACACGGGCTTGCCGAGTGTTGGCAAAAACAAGCCCGACACCGGCTTCAGCTCGTCAACACAAGCTTGCGCAGTGTTGAGCCAAGCGAGTGTTGGCAATAATGAGCCGCACCTAAAGGAAGCGCGTGCCGAAAACCACCCGCTCGAACGGCGGCGCTTCGGGCCAGAAGATGCCGGCCCGCGCGCTGGTCTCGACGGCATCCCCGGTTGTCAGCATCGTCAGATTTCGCGGCTGCGGATGGAAACCGCCAAGATAGTGCGGATGACGCGCCAGATAGTCTTCGAGGCTGTCGGCGACGATTTCGGGCTGCGACAGGATTCGCGTCGACGACGGCAGGTGCGCCCGGAAAAGATCCTCAACCAGCGGGAAATGCGTGCAACCGAGAATCGCCCGGTGCGGCAGGGCACCCAGCGTCTGCTCCATGACGGCACCGACGCCTTCGCGCACCAGCCCGTCGAGTTCTTCGCGGCTGGCTTCGTCCTCAATGGCGCCGGCCAGATGCGCGCAAATCTGCTGGATGACTTCGACGCGCGGGCAGCGCTTGCGGATTTCCTCCCGGTAGACCCCCGACGTGATCGTGCGCGTCGTCCCGAACACCGCGATCAGGTCGGAATTGAACTTCTGCGGATATTGCGGCGTCGTCACTGCCCAAGGCGTCTGCGTTGCCGCCTCGACAGTCGGAGCAACGATGCCGACAACGTTGTGACCTGCCCAGCCGGACCCCGGTAGCCAATTCTGCTGCAACCGGCGGGCGGCGACTGCGGTCGCTGTGTTGCAGCCAAGCAGCACCAGCCGCGCGCCGCGCTCGAACAGCGCCTCGACCCCGCGCCGGGTCAGTTCCACGATCGCGTCCGACGGGCGGTTGCCGTAGGGCACGTTGGCGTGGTCGCCGAGATAGCAGAATGAAATGTCGGGAAACCGTTCCGCCAGCTTTCGTAAGACGGTCAGTCCGCCGAGCCCCGAGTCGAAGACACCGATCATGGCGCGTTGTGTGCTCCGCCTTCGAGGCTGCGTCAAGGCGGCTTTCGCGCGTTGTCCAAAGGGTTCGCAGGCCCCGCCGCAATGCCGGCGTTAGGCGCCTTCGCCGCCTTCTTCGATTTTCTTCAAGGCGTCGAGCGTCGGCATAGCGACAGTCGAATATCCGCAGTCGACGAAATGCACTTCCCCCGTAACCCCGCTCCCCATGTCGGACAGGAGATAGAGCGCCGAGCCGCCGACCTCATCGAGTGTCGGCGTGCGCCGCAGCGGCGAGTGGTCGCGCTGGTAGTTGAAGATCACCCGGGCATCCGACACCCCGGCGCCCGCCAGCGTCCGCATCGGCCCGGCCGAGACGGCGTTGACGCGAATGCCCTGCGGCCCGAAGTCGGACGCGAGATAGCGCACCGACGCTTCAAGGGCGGCCTTGGCCACGCCCATGACGTTGTAGGAGGGCACCCAGCGCGTCGCCCCGGCATAGGTCAGCGTCAACAGCGCGCCGCCGTTCGGCATCAGCCTGGCGGCGCGGTTTGCGACCTCGGTGAAGGAGAAGCACGAGATCACCATCGTATTGGTGAAGTTGTCGCGCGAGGTATCCGCATAGCGTCCGGCAAGTTCGCGCCGGTCGGAGAATGCCAGGGCGTGGACGACGAAATCGAGGCCGCCCCAGGTTTTCTCGATCTCGGCAAAGACGTTGTCGACGCTGGCGATATCGCTGACGTCACACGGCACGATGATTTTCGAACCGACCGATTCCGCCAGCGGGATCGCGCGCCTGCCGAAGGCGTCGCCCTGATAGGAGAACGCCAGTTCGGCCCCTTGCCCGGCCAGCACCCGTGCGATTCCCCACGCAATGGAGCGGTCGTTGGCAACACCCATCACAAGCCCGCGCTTGCCCGCCATCAGGGGGCCAGGAGTTGCAATGTCGGTCTCGGACATGGATGTTCCTCACTCGGGTGTACGGTTCGAAGTTGTCAAATCAGTCCAGATCGGCGGAATCGGCGCGCAGGCTAGTGTAGCGCACTTGACGTTTGATACCCACGAGCGGCTGGCCTTTCAATCAAACGTCAGATGCAGAAGCTACACTCGAATCATAGAGTTGCTAGTGTTCCTTATGATTCCGACCTTAGCTCTCAGGTATGCCCGGCCGGCAGGCAAACGTCGGAACCGGAACACTAGTGATGGCCGGGATCTTGCGCTGTCCCGCCGGGAACCGGCGGCTGCGCGCCATTAACCATCATAGCGGCGGAAGATGAGGGTGGCATTGGTTCCGCCGAATCCGAAGCTGTTCGACATGACACAGTTAAGCTTCACCCCGTCCATGAGTTCGCGAACGATCGGCAGGCCCTCGAATTCCGGGTCGAGTTCCTCGATGTTGGCGCTCTCGCAGATGAAGTCGTTGTTCATCATCAGCAGCGAAAAGATCGTTTCCTGTACGCCGATCGCGCCGAGCGAATGCCCGGTCAATGACTTCGTCGCCGAGATGTAGGGCACCTCGTCGCCGAACAGTTCGCGCACAGCTTCCATTTCGCGCTGGTCGCCGATCGGCGTCGCGGTCGCGTGCGGATTGATGTAGTCGATTTTGCCGCCGATGCCGTTGCCATCGAGACCCCGCATCGCGATCTTCATGCAGCGCAATGCGCCCTCCCCGGATGGCGCTACCATGTCGAAGCCGTCCGAGGTCGCGCCGTAGCCGACGATCTCACCATAGATCGTCGCGCCGCGCGCCTTGGCGTGTTCGAGTTCTTCGAGCACGACGACGCCGGCTCCGCCGGCGATGACGAAGCCGTCGCGGTTCTTGTCGAAGGCGCGGCTCGCCCGCTGTGGTGTATCGTTATATTTCGACGACATGGCGCCCATCGCGTCGAACAGCACCGACAGCGTCCAGTCGAGTTCCTCGCAGCCGCCCGCGAAGATGATGTCCTGCTTGCCCCAGCCGATCAGTTCGGCGGCGTTCCCGATGCAGTGAGCCGACGTCGAGCAGGCCGACGAGATCGAATAGTTCACGCCCTTGATCTCAAACGTCGTCGCCAGCGCCGCCGAGGGCCCCGAGCACATGGCCTTGGGAACTTCGAACGGGCCGATCTTCTTCGGGCCCTTGCTGCGAGCGGTGTCGGCTGCCCCCACGATTGCCCGCGTCGATGGTCCACCTGAGCCGACGATGATCCCGGTGCGCTCATTGACGACATCAGTGCGTTCGAGCCCGGCGTTCTTAATCGCCTGGTCCATGGCAACGTAGTTCCAGGCGACGCCGGCTTCCATAAAGCGCCTCGGCTTGCGCGGCACCAGATCGCTCCAATCGAGCCGCGGGTCGCCGTGCACGTGGCAGCGAAAGCCCATCTCGGCATAGGTGTCGGCAAATCCGATTCCCGACTTGCCTTCGCGCAATGCGGCGAGCACCTCCCCGGTATTGTTCCCGATGGAGGACACGATGCCCATGCCGGTGACGACCACGCGTCTCATAAATATGTCCCTTCCTGTCGCGGTCCCGCCGCAAACATCGCTCGCCAGGTGCCGTGGCCTTTGAGCTTGGCCATGCGAATAGGGGTTTTACCATCCTGGCAGGATTGCGCCAGCCGTCGTTTACGGTCGGCCGGAGTCTGCGTGAGGCTCAGCTCCACCTCGGCGCGGACAATTTGCCCAAGACCGCGCGCTGGGCAGCGGTCAGGAATCTTCCGAGCCGAACAGGCCGACACGCAGATCCGTTGCCGTGTAGATGACCTCGCCGTCAGCTTTCAGCGTTCCATCGGCGATGGCTAACTTGAGTTTACGCAGGATCACCCGCTTCAGGTCGACGATGTATTCGACCTTCGTGACGCCGGGAACCACCATTCCGGTGAACTTGACCTCACCGACGCCGAGCGCGCGCCCCCGCCCGGGCGCACCCATCCAGCCCAAGAAGAATCCGGTCATCTGCCACAGGGCATCGAGCCCCAGGCAGCCCGGCATCACCGGATCGCCTTGGAAGTGGCACTTGAAGAACCAGTCGACGGCCGGATTTCCGGCAACGGCGAGTTCGGCGACCACCTGGCCCTTGCCGTGTGCGCCACCTTGATCGCTGATCGCCGAGATTCGGTCGAACATCAGCATCGGCGGCAACGGCAGCTGCGCGTTGCCCGGTCCGAACAACTCGCCGCGTCCACACGCCAGCAGGTCTTCGTAAGAATAGCTTGATTGCCGCTCCGCCATGGGCCTTGCCTGGTTCCCCGTCTTGTTTTTTCGCGCGCCGTGGCGAAATGCATGCGAGCCTTCGCCAGCCAGCGCTCCGGCAGCGGTTGTCTCGGCCGCCCGCCAACCGTTCAAAAGGTAAACGCTCCAAGCGTCAAGGGCATGATGCAACTGAACGGCTCGGTGCGGCGGCGGTACGCGTTGCACAATTGGCGGCGAACTTCTATAGTAACGTTCTTCGAGGCGCGCCTGCGGCCGGTTTCCGGCCTGCCGGGCGCTTCGGATTGGGCGGCTTGCGCTGGATTGTGTACATCCGGACCGGCGACTGGACCCAGGCTGATCTGATTGAAGCTCGACGGTGGATGGATTTGGACCGCACAGAGAACTCAGACTGCGAAACGATTGAATCGATCCTGCGCGATGCCGGGCTGCGCCCGACGCGTCAGCGCATGGCGCTCGGCCGCCTACTTTTCGCGGGCGACGACCGCCACATCACGGCAGAACTTCTACACGCCGAGGTGACCAACAACGGCGAGCACGTCTCCCTGGCAACCGTCTACAACACTCTGCACCAGTTCCGACGCGCCGGGCTCCTGCGCGAAATCGCAATCGAATCCAACAAGACCTATTTCGACACCAACACCTCGAATCACAATCACTTCCTGATCGAGCCCGATGGCGAGTTGATGGACATCCAAAGCGATTGCATCTCGATCGATGGCCTTCCTGAGCCGCCGGAAGGAATGCGCATCTCGCATATCGACGTCGTCGTGCGCCTCGTCCGCGAAGATTGAAGTCGGCGCGTGGCAAAGCTGCGCTCCGACGCGGATCAACTGCTAAATCACCGCCTCGATCAGGAATGGGCCGCTTCGGCCGAGCGACGCCTTGAACGCGTCGTTGAACTGCTTGGCGTTTCTCACCCTTATGCCTTCGACGCCCATCCCCTTGGCTAGGCTGACCCAGTCGAGATCGGGCCGCCCGAGATCCATCATGTCGGTCGCATTGCGCCCCGGCTCTGTGACGCCGAGGCTGACGAGTTCCTGTTTCAGGATGGCGTAGGCGCGGTTGGCGTAGATGACGGTGGTGACGTTGAGGTTCTCGCGCGCCTGCGTCCACAACCCCTGCAGCGTGTACATGGCGCTGCCATCGGCCTGCAGGCAGACCGTGCGCCGGTCCGGGCACGCCACCGCTGCCCCTGTTGCCAGCGGAATGCCGATCCCGATCGCGCCGCCGGTCAGTTCCAGCCAGTCGTGCGGCGCGGCATCGGCCGTCATCGCGAAAAGGTTGCGACCCGACGTCAGCGCCTCGTTGACGACGACCGCACCTTCCGGCAGCAGCGCGCCGACCGATTGCGCGATCGACTCGGGCGTCAGCACTCCCGTGGCCGGTTTGGCGGCCTTGCGCGGGGCCGGCCGGCTGATTTTTCCACAGCCGAGTTCTTCGGCGACGGCTGCCAGCGCGCCAACCCCGTCTTCACCCTCACCGGCGAGTACCGTGAACTGGCAGTCCGGCGGGGCCAGCGAGCTTGGCTTGCCCGGATAGGCGAAGAAAGCGACCGGCGGGCGCGCGCCGCACAGAATAATGTGTTTCAGCCCGGACAGCTTTTCGAGCGCCATGTCGACGTTGTAGGGAACGAGTTCGAGAGCCGGCAGGTGAGGCCCGCGCGTAATGCGGGTGTTGAACATCTGCCCGAACAACCGCGCGCCGATCAGCTTGGCGACTTTCCCGGCTTCGCTCAGTCCGGCTTCCAGGGAAGACGACCCGCCGAGCATAACGGCGGCCGGTTCACCAGATTTGAGGATTTCGACGACGCGCCTTAGGGCATCCGTCGGCACGGCGACCGCAGCCGGCGGCGGCGCAACCCCGCGCACGCTTGCGCCTTCCGACCAGGCGATGTTGGCGGGAACGATGAGGCTCGCGACCTTTCCCGGCGGCGCATTGGCGGCTTCGATTGCCGCCGCGACGTCGTGCCCGATCGTCTCCGCCGCAGTGGCGGTGGCTACCCAGTGCGAGAACGGCCGCGCGGCGGCCTCGGCGTCGGCGGCGAGCGGCGGGAAGTAGGCGCGGTGGTAGGTGGCGTGATCGCCGACGATGTTGACGAGCGGCACGCCCGCGCGCCGCGCGTTGTGCAGGTTGGCAAGCCCGTTGGCGAGGCCGGGCCCGCAATGCAAGAGGCAGACGGCCGGTTTGCCCGCCATCCGCGCGTAGCCGTCGGCGGCCCCCGTCACCACGCCCTCGAACAGCCCCAGGATGCACTTCATCCCCGGCGCCCGGTCGAGTGCCGCGACGAGTGCCATCTCGGACGTGCCGGGGTTGGCGAAACACACGTCCACCCCCGCCGCCATCAAGGTCCTGACGACACAGTCCGCACCGTTCATGGGAAGGTCTCCGGCTCGCGATTGATTGTAACGCGAGTTTGGACCATCGGGTCAGCGATGGCGAGAGTGGACGGGAAGGCCGCAACATCTGTCCGGGCCCGCCCTCTTATCCCGCCGCTTCTCATCTGCCATCGGCCAATCCCGCCAAGCCAAACGATGCTGGCCGCTTGCGCGCGACCAGCATTTCGAGCGCTCGCAGTCGGGTACAGGCATTATTTTTTGCTGAACATGCTTGAGGACAACCGAACGAGAACCCCCGCGCCAGGACCAGTGCGGGCGGGGGCTTGCAATCTTGCTCGAAGCTCGTTGACGCGCGGCCGGCAGCCTCAGGAGGCGTCGGCAATCGGCGCCAGCATCGGCGGCTTTTCGGCTGGTGCGGCGGCGGCGACAGGATCGTCGCTGCGCCGCGATTTGCCTTCGAAGAAAGCGCCCTGCTCGATGGCAAGCGCCTTGTGATAGATGTCGCCCTCGACGTGGCTCTGCGCCTGGAGCATGACGCGCTTGCCGCGGACCGAGCCCATCACGTGGCCACGAACGACGACTTCCTCGGCAACGATGCCGCCGGTGATGTGGGCGCGTTCGCCGATGATGATGTGGGTGCCGCGAATGTCGCCTTCGACGCGACCGTCGATCTGCACCTGACCTTCAGATGAAAGATTGCCGGTGATGGTCAAATCCGGACCGATGACGGACGGCGGCATGCGATCGCCGGGACGGGCCGCCGGGGCGGAAGACTGCATGGATGCCTGAGCGGGTGGCGCAGGCGGTTTGGGTATCTCTGCTTCATTCTTCTTGAAGTTTGGCAACATGACGTACTCGACCTCCAAAATACCCAGTCAGCGGGCGGTACTGCCGATCGGATTCCAAGACCATCCGGGTCTTCAATCGACATGCGTGTGCCCACGAGCGCAGTTAGCACAGTTGCTGCCTGAGGTCACGCCTTCCGATGGTGTAGGCCTCACCGCTCGATGCGCTGCACCAGGAGTTTCTGACCTGCAGTTTTATTCAGGCGTCATTTCGTTGAGTGCGGCAAGTACTTCTGCGACGTGACCGGGAACTTTCACCTTGCGCCATAGCTTTGCAATCTTGCCAGACTTGTCGATCAAGAAGGTGGCACGTTCGACACCCATGTATTTCTTTCCGTACATTGATTTCTCGACCCACACCCCGTAGGCCTCTGCGGCCTTCTTTTCGGTGTCGGCCAGGAGGCGGATCGACAAGGCGTGCTTTTCGGCGAATTTCTGATGGCTTTTCGAGGAGTCGGGCGAGATGCCGACGACAACCGCGCCAGCCTTGTCAAAGGCTTCCTTATGAGCGGTGAAGTCGATGGCTTCGGCGGTGCATCCGGAGGTGTCGTCCTTCGGGTAGAAATAGACGACGACCGGGGTGCCTTTCAGTTTTGACAGGTCGACGATGTCGCCGTCGGCGTCGGGGAGCTTGATATTGGGTGCTTTTTTGCCCTCTGCGACCATGTCTGTCGTACCTCATTTGTTCGCGTTGCGGGAGGCGCCGGTGGCCCACCTTGCCGTCTGCTCGGCCGGTTGTCTTGACCACTGGCTGCGGCTATACGATCTCACCCATTCGGACGGTTCTCTGCAAGGGCTGGTCGCGGATTCCTGGCCGAGGGGGTGGTGTTCACAAATTCGTCGCGCTTGGCGGCTAGCCTGCCACTCGGAGCCTTGATTTCCGGTGCCGCACCCCGGAACTTCGGCGAAGTTTCTGTTTGTGCTCTGATATTCGCATTGCCTGGCGGCCGGAACCCACGCCCGGCATTCGATCCAGAACACCAGCCAGAACACCAGCCGGAATACCAGGAAGACAAAAAATGGTTCGGTAGCCGTGGTAATCGATTTCGCAGGTCACCGGTGCGCGAAATTGAGCGGCTGCGGATTTCTCTGCGAGCCTCGGTTGCGCAGAGATGTCGGCCGATCGAGAGTACCCGGCGCACCGGGTTCGGTCTCATGCCGGGGCACCTTTCTGCGCGCCCCTTGTGCCAAAGGTCACTGTTTTTGAAATTCAAGCAGCGCACGGATTCAAGAGACCGCACCGGACCGAGCCGCCGGCAGGGTCAGCGTGTCGCCGGCAGAGCGGCGGGCGTTGCCTCGCATGCGCGCGGTCTGCGGCACTCGCGAATAGGGCGTGTCTGCGTCGGCTTTGCGGGCATGGTTCTACTGCCGCTCGCGATCCTCGCCGGACTGGCTTCCGGCATCGGCTATTTCCGTCTTCAGCAGGGGCCGGTCAGCGTCAATTTTTTGGTCGAGCCAATCAAGCAGGGCATCGATCAGGGCCTGCCGGGGCTGAAGGCGACCTTCGACGACGTGATCCTGACGCTTGCCGAGACCGGCGGTCTCGAATTGCGGCTCAAGAACCTGCATCTCAAGGAGACGACCGGCGATACCGTCATTTCCGCTCCGCAAGCGGCAATCGAACTCAATGCGGGAGCGTTGTGGGGGCTTGAGGCGGCGCCCGAGCGCGTCGAACTGATCGAGCCGCGGATTTCGCTTCTGTATTCGCGCAAGGGTGGCTTGTCGCTGGACTTCGATGCGGACGAGGCTGGTCCGCCGGCTAGTCCTCCGGCGGGTGGTTTGCGACCGGCGAAAGCAACCGCTTCGGATGGCGTCGATCTTGCGAGCGTCATCGCTTCGACGGTGCGCTATGCGCGCGAGGCCGGCGGCGCCTCGAAGCTGCGCGAAGTCGGTCTTCGCAACGCGACCGTCATTCTGGATGCCGAAGGCCGCACCAGCTACTGGCAGGTGCCGAGGCTGTTGGTCGACGTCGAACGTCGTAGCGAGGCAAGCGTTGTTTCGGGAGCCGCCCGGATTTCGTCGGCGGGCAGGATCTGGACGGCATCGTTCCGCGTCGAAGATCCGGGGGCGGGCGAAGCGCTGTCGGTTACATCATCGATCCGTGATGTCGTGCCAAGGCAGATCGCGGCGGCGATTCCGGGGGTGGATGTCCTGGACCTTTTCGATGCTCCGACATCTGCCGACGTCAAGGCCGAATTCAATCGGTCCGGAGAGCTGGTTGGCAGCGAGGTCGCCGTCGAGGTTTCGGGAGCCCGGTTGCAGCCGAAAGGCATGGATGGTTCGCTGCTGACGCTCGATGCAGGTGTCTTGACGTTTTCCTACGACCCGGCGGCGCAACGCATCGAATTGTTGCCCTCGACGTTGCGCAGTGGGGAAACGATCCTGCAATTGCAGGGGCAGGCCGCCGCGTTGGCCGAGGAGTCGCCCGGGCAGGCGCCGGGCTGGGGCTTTGAAATCCGCGCAAGCCCGGCGGTGCTGGGCGATCCAGCATCGGCGGCAGGAGCGGTGGCGCTGCGCTCCGGTGTGGCGCGTGGCCGCTATGTTTCCGCACAACGACGGCTGCTGATCGACGCCGTCAACGTCGACCTGTCCGGCGGCAGCATTACGCTTAGCGGAGAGATCGATGCAGGCGCCGTGCAGGGCGCCCGGATCGAGGGTGGATTTACCGGCATGCCGGTCAGCGAACTTGCCGCGATCTGGCCGCGCGGCCTGGCGAGCGGCGGACGTGGCTGGCTGCGGGACAACATCCGCGCCGGTCAGGTGACGACCGGCACGATCTCCTACCTGAGCGGCACGCATCTTGGCCCGGCGCTCGCGAAGGACCCGGCAATCGAGTCACGTTTCGTCATCGCCATGGAAGCTGGCAACCTCGTGTTCGATGCGCTGAAAGGCATGCCGCCAGTGTCGGCGGCCCGCGCGCTGGCTCGCTTTGAGAACGAGATCCTGGAAATCACGCTTCCTGAGGCGGCAATGGATGTTGGTAGCGCACGGATCCGGTTGAGCAACGGGAAGTTCGTCGGTTCCGATATGCTGGGTGCGGCGCCATCAGGGCAGGTTAGCTTCACCTTCGAGGGTCCGGCACAAGCGCTCCTCGAACTCCGCCAGACACCCGCCTTCGCCCATGCCGTGAAGGGGGAGCGCATGCCGTCCGGACTAAGCGGCAAAGTCGCAGGCGAAGCGGCCATCGGTTTCCCGCTGGCCCACGAGATTGCCGCCGAGGACATCGGCTATGACATCAAGGCACGGCTGAGCGAGGGTCATGTCACAGGGATATTCGATGGCAACGACATCAAGGGCGCCAGCCTCGATTTTCACGCTACGCCGCAGGCCGTCGACGTCCAGGGCGAAGTCCTGGTCAAGGGAGTCCTGGCGAAGGTCAACTGGCAGCGGATCAAGGACGACACGGCCGGCCGCCAGCCTCCTGTCCGGCTGACGGCGACGCTCGATGCCGCGGACAGAAAACAACTTGGGATCGGGCTTGACGATGTGATCCTCGGCGACATTCCAGTTGAAATGACCGTCGAGCAGCCTGGGGAGGCGGGACAGGCGGTGCACGTGCGCGCCGACCTGACCGGAGCGACGTTGTCGCTTGGAATGATTGCCTGGACCAAGGCGGCGGGTCGCGAAGCGTTTCTGGATTTTGACGTGATCGATGCCGGCGGAGGCGGGCGAACGTTGTCCAACTTCCGCGTTACCGGATCCGACATTGCCATCGAGGGCAAGGTGGACATCGACAGCAAGGGCCGTCCGAGCCGGTTCGATTTCCCGAACTTTTCCCTCGACCTTGTCAGCCGGCTGAGTGTGACGGGGAAAACGCGCGGCGACGGGGTCTGGCAGATCGCGCTTGACGGCAAGACATACGAGGGCCGTGCTTTCTTCCGGTCGCTGTTTTCGGTCGAGGATCGCACGCCGTCAGTCAAGGCGGGAACTCGTGAAGGCTATGACATCACGGTAAAGATCGACAAGGTGATCGGCTACGATGATGTTGCGCTGCGCGGGGTCTCCCTATCGATGTCGACGCGGGGCGGGAATCTATCGGCGCTCGAGGGCCGCGGCGAATTGTCGGGCGGCCAGCCGATGGCCTTCGCACTCAGTCGCGAGCGCCAGCGGCGACTGATGCGGGTCGATACTTCTGATGCGGGTCAGGCGTTCAAGCTGGTCGGATTTTATCCCAACATGGTCGGGGGGCGGCTGCGGCTGGAAGTCGATCTCGATGGTCGCGGCGAAGCCGAGAAAACCGGGACTCTCTGGGTTGAGGCTTTCCGCGTACTCGGCGATCCGATCATCTCGGAAGTCGTCGGGTCGGCCGATGAGAGCGTCCCGGCCATTGCGCGCCGGCAGCAGCGGGTGGTGCGTCAGGCGTTCGATTTCGACAGCCTCAGGGCGCCGTTCTCGGTCGGGCACGGGCAGATCGTTATCCAGGATGCCTCGATGAACGGTGCCCTGTTGGGCGCGACGCTGCGCGGCAAAGCCGATTTCAAGGAGAAGACGGTCGATCTGGGCGGTACGTACGTCTTTCTGCAGGGCCTCAACAACGTCTTCGCGGCAATCCCGCTGTTGGGGGAACTATTGTCGGGACCGCGCAAGGAAGGCGTGTTCGGGACAAATTATGCGATCCGCGGTTCGATGGAACGGCCGCAGGTTTTCGTGCATCCGCTTTCGACGATCGCGCCCGGCATCTTCAGGGAGATCTTCCAGTTGGCCCCCGAACAGCAACGGGTCTCTCCGCGCGAGAACGAGCAGGGGTCCGGCGCGCCGAGATCGCGGTCTTCCAGCAGCCCGGCTGCCGTCGGCACGCCGGTGTCGCCGGGTCGCACCATCGAGGGCTGGAATTCGCAGACGCGGTCGAATTGACGACCGGGCACGTTGCCTTATTCGGCCCTCAGCAGCACGTGGCGCTTCTTGCCGAACGACAGCTTGATCACACCGTCGCTGGAAAGGTCGGCGAGCGACAATTTCAGCTTGTCGTCGACGACGGCCTTGTCGTTGAACTTCAGCGCGCCGCCCTTGATCTGGCGTCGGGCGTCGCTGGTCGATTGCACCAGACCGGAACGAACGAATGCGTCGAGCACGCCGAGGCCGGCGGCAAGATCGGCTTGCGGAACCGCAATCGTCGGCAGGTCGGTTGCGAGCGTGCCCTGCTCGAACGTCAGGCGGGCGGTTTCCGCGGCCTTCTGCGCGGTGTCGTCTCCATGCAGGAGCGCCGTCGCAGCCGTGGCGAGAACCTTCTTTGCTTCGTTGATCTCGGAGCCGCCGAGGGCTTCGAGCCTGGCGATTTCATCGAGTGGCATCAACGTGAACAGGCGCAGGAAACGGCCGACGTCGGCGTCTTCCGTGTTGCGCCAGTATTGCCAGTAGTCGTAGGCCGAGAGCTGCGCTTCGTTGAGCCAGACGGCGCCTTGCGCGGTCTTGCCCATCTTGGCGCCCGAGGCGGTGGTCAGCAGCGGGCAGGTCAGCCCGTAGAGCTGGCTGGTGCCCATGCGGCGGCCGAGGTCGACGCCCATGACGATGTTGCCCCACTGGTCGGAGCCGCCCATCTGTAGGTTGCAGCCGTATCGCCGCGCCAGTTCGACGAAGTCGTAGGATTGCAGCAACATGTAGTTGAATTCGATGAACGAGAGTTCCTGCTCGCGTTCGAGGCGCAGGCGCACCGAGTCCATGGTCATCATGCGGTTGACGGAGAAATGCCGGCCGACGTCGCGCAGGAATTCGATGTAGTTGAGCTTGGCGAGCCATTCGGCGTTGTCGACCATGATGGCGTCGGTCTTCGCCTCGCCGAATTTCAGGAAGCTGCCGAATACACCCTTGATAGCCTCCTTGTTGGCGTCGATTTCCTCAACCGACCGCAGCGCCCGCGTCTCGTCTTTTCCCGATGGGTCGCCGACGCGGGTGGTGCCGCCGCCCATCAGGGCGATCGGCTTGCCGCCGCCGGTCTGCTGCAGCCAGTGCAGCATCATGATAGAGATGAGGTGGCCGACGTGAAGAGATGGCGCGGTGCAGTCGTAGCCGACATAGGCGACGACACGACCCTCGCCAGCAAGTGCATCGATGCCTTCCATGTCGGAGGCCTGATGGATGAAGCCGCGCGTTGTGAGAACGTCGAGGAATTCGGATTTTGGGCGCGAGAGTGTCGTCATCGGCTGCGGGCCTCGGTCGGCTCTTGAATTGTGGGTTCCATGGGAGCCGGGACATTGCACAGGATCGCTATCGGGAGCAAGCCGCAATGGGAGAGGTAATTCGCGCTCTCGGACTGATGAGCGGGACGTCGATGGACGGCATCGACGTTGCGCTGATCGAGACCGACGGGGAGGACGTCGTCAAGCGCGTGGCGTCGGCGACGTATGCCTACGATGCCGATCTGCGGGCCGGCCTCGGCGTGGCGCTTGCCGAGGCGCGGGACCTGAATGGGCGCGACGAACGCCCCGGGTCGCTGCGGCAGGTCGAGCGCACCCTGACCGAGCGCAATGCCGAGGCGGTGGCGGCATTTCTTTCCGGCGAATATATCGAGCCATCGACCGTCGGCGTCGTCGGCTATCACGGGCAGACGGTGCTGCACCGGCCCGAGGCGCGGTTGACGGTGCAGCTCGGCGACGGCCCGCTTTTGTCGAAACTGACAGGGCTTCCGGTCGTCTACGACCTCAGGGCTGACGATATCGCCGCCGGTGGACAGGGCGCGCCGCTGGTTCCCGTCTACCACCGGGCGCTGGCGGCGGGCCTCATTGAGCGTCCACTGGCGATCCTCAACATCGGCGGCGTGGCGAACCTCACCTGGATCGGCCGCGATGGCGCGCTGATCGCTTTCGACACCGGGCCGGGCGGTGCGCTGATCGACGACTGGGTGGCGCGCTCCTCGAACGGCGCGCACTCGTTCGACGAGGATGGCCGGCTGGCGGCCTCTGGGCATGTCAACGACGAAGTCGTCGGCTTCTTCATGGGGCATGAGTATTTCGCCAGGCCGCCGCCGAAGTCGCTCGACCGCAACACCTTCTTCTGGGATCTGGTGGAATGGATGTCGCCTGAAGACGGGGCGGCGACGCTGACCGCAATGAGCGCGGCTGCGATCGCGCGCGGCCTGAAGCATCTGCCCGAGCCGCCGGTCAAGATCGTCGCGTGCGGCGGCGGCCGCGAAAACGCGACGATGATGGCGATGATCGCGCAGCAGACGGGGATCGAGGTGATCAGCGCTGAAGCCGCAGGCTTCGACGGGAATAGTGTCGAAGCGGAAGCTTGGGCCTATCTCGCCGTGCGCTCTCGAAAGGGGTTGGCGATCACGTTTCCGGGCACGACGGGCGTGGCGGCCCCGATCGGTGGCGGCGTGCTTGCACTACCCGCGCCGCCGGCCGCTTGAACAACGAGCGCGACGCATCGGTGTTTTCGGGGCGCTCAGGCGAGACCTACTCGTCGGCGTCGTCGTCGACGAAATCGTCGTCGGCTTCGATCGCGGGAGCGGCGATGGCCTTGGTCTTCTCCTTGCCTTCGTTCTCCCTGGCGGCCAGGCGCATGTCGAGGTAGGCGCCGACGCGCGACGTCAGTTCGTCCATCTTGCCTTCGAAGAAGTGGTTGGCGCCGGGCACGATCTCGTGCTCGATCTTGATGCCGCGCTGGGTCTTCAGTTTCACGGTCAGTTCGGCGACCGAGTTGGAGGGGACGACGCGGTCCATGTCGCCGTTGATCATCAGCCCCGAAGACGGACAGGGGGCCAGGAACGAGAAGTCGTAAAGGTTCGACGGCGGGGCGACACAGATGAAACCCTCTGCTTCGGGACGGCGCATGAGCAGCTGCATGGCGATCCAGGTGCCGAACGACACGCCGGCGATCCAGCAGCTCTTGGCATCCGGTTTGACGAGTTGCATCCAGTCGAGCGCGCTTGCCGCATCAGCCAGTTCGCCTGGGCCGCCGTCCCAGTAGCCCTGGCTGCGTCCGACGCCGCGGAAGTTGAAGCGCAGGACGCAGAAGCCGCGCTCGACGAAGGTGTGGTAGAGGTTATAGACCACCTGGTTGTTCATCGTGCCGCCGAATTGCGGATGCGGGTGCAGGATCAGCGCAATCGGCGCGTCGGAAGCCGGCTCGTGGTGATAGCGGGCTTCCAGGCGTCCTGCCGGGCCATTCATGATCAGTTCGGGCATTTTTACTCGCTTGTTCTTGGCTTTGTGGCGGATCGGCATTGCTGCCGGGTGTCTTGCAATGTGGCGCTACGTCGAGCGTGTGCAACACACCGCCAACTGCGGCGGGGTTGTCTTCACCATTTCCCCCGGGCTCTCGGACCGCACCTGGCGGCGGGCGGACCTCAAATCGCGGCACATTCCGGCGCGACCAATGCGCGGCTGGCGAATACTTGACTTCCTCGCTCGGAATTTACATATTCCACACAAGTTTAGAATGGTTCGAAAAAAGAGCGTCGACCCTCTCCCTCTCCAGGATGGCGTTCTTAACACGAACACCGTGCCCGAATGCAAGTCCGATACGCAAGGGCGGCGCCTGTCGCTGCCGCTTGCTGATTGCCGATCCAGGAAACGGGTGTTGGCGCTCTGGCAGGGTATTGCGTCTGGCGGACCGTGGAAGGCGACACGAATGGAACTCAACACCAAAGGCCGCTACGCCGTCACGGCGATGGCCGACATCGCCAAGTTCTGCGATGACGGAGCCGTGCCGCTGTCGGCCGTGGCCGAGCGCCAGCAGATCTCGCTGGCCTATCTGGAGCAGATTTTCCTGCTGCTGCGGCGGGCCGATCTCGTCGTCAGCGAGCGCGGGCGGTCGGGCGGATACCGGCTCGGCCGCGCGCCTGAGCTGATCACGGTGTCCGAAATCATGCGGGCCGTCGAAGAACGCACGCGCATGACGCGCTGCATGGACGAAGGCGCCGGGTGCCTCGGCGAGGAACGCTGCCTGACGCATGGGCTTTGGGCGGCACTTGGCGCGCATATCGCAGGCTTCCTCTCGCAGGTCACGCTGCGCGATGTTATCGATGGGGATTGCTCCGCAAGGCTGACCGTCGGCGGCATATCGGGCTTGCACGAAAGGGTGGCGTCATGAGTGCTGGCGCATCGCCGCGCATCTACCTCGACCACAACGCGACGTCACCGCTGCGGCCCTCAGCGCGCGCTGCCATGATCGAAGCCCTCGATGCGACGGGGAACCCCTCCTCGGTTCACTTCGAGGGCCGGCGGGCCCGCGAGATCGTTGAAAAGGCCCGGCGTCACGTTGCCGAACTTGTCGGCGCAAGGCCGCGCAACGTCGTTTTCACGAGCGGCGCCACCGAAGCCAACAATGCAATTATCGCTCAATCGCGCTGGGCGGCCGTCGCCGTGTCGGCCGTCGAGCATCCTTCGGTGATCGAGCCGGCCAGGCGCTTGGGCGCGGACCGCTTTACGGCGCTTCCCGTTCGCAGCAACGGCCGCATCGATCTCGACGCGTTGCGGACGTGGCTGCAGATGGGAGGCGAGAGAGAGCGCCTCGTTTCGGTGCAGTGGGCCAACGGCGAAACCGGGATCGTGCAACCGATCCACGACGTCGCCGAACTCGTTGCCGGTCATGGAGCTCTACTGCACGTCGATGCGGTGCAGGCGGCCGGCAGGATCGCGATCGATGTCGGCGGGAAGGCAATCGCGTTTCTCACGGTGTCGTCGCACAAGATCGGCGGACCGCAAGGCGTTGGCGCGATCATCCAGGGGCCGGGCGGCGAATTGCGTTGGCCGCTAGTCGTTGGTGGCGGACAGGAAAGCCGGCTGCGGGCGGGCACGGAGAATGTAGCCGGCATCGCCGGTTTCGGAGCCGCCGCGACTTGCGCATTGAGTGAATCCGGTGAGGGCGGCATGGAAACGCTGCGCGACCGGCTGGAAATGGGCGTCAAGGCGCTCACGCCGGATGCGGTTGTGATCGGCGAAGGCAGCCCGCGGCTGGCCAATACCAGTTCGATCGCGCTTGCCGGCGTTCGGGCGGAGACATCCGTCATCGCCTTCGATCTTGCCGGCATTGCCGTCAGCGCCGGATCGGCCTGCTCGTCAGGCAAAGTCGGCCGCAGCCATGTGCTGACGGCGATGGGCTTGGAGGATGGGCTGGCGCTGTCGGCGTTGCGCTTCAGCCTTGGCTGGTCGAGCACCGAAAAGGACGTGTCGCAGTTCCTCATGACCTGGGGAGATGTGATGAACAGGAAACGGGCGGGCGTCGCGGAAGCGGCGGCCTGATCGCAGCAGTTTCGAAAGCGCGGCGGTGGCAGCCTTGAAACATCGTTGCTGGCCGCCAGATGCCAGACAAGACGCAAGACAACATGAAGGAGACCGGTATGCCGGCAGTTGGGTCGACTATCGAAAAGGTCAAGGAAATCGACGTCGACAAGTACAAGTACGGCTTCGAGACGATGATCGAATCCGTGCGCGCGCCGAAGGGCCTCGATGAAGACACGATCCGCTACATTTCGGCGCGCAAGGACGAGCCGGCATGGATGCTGGAGTGGCGGCTTGATGCCTACGAGCGTTGGAAGACGATGCAGGAACCGACCTGGGCGCGGGTGCACTACCCGCGTATCGACTTCCAGGACCTTTATTATTACTCGGCCCCGAAGAGCACCGAGGGACCCAAGAGCCTCGACGAAGTCGATCCCGAACTGCTCGCCACCTACGCGAAGCTCGGCATTCCGCTGAAGGAGCAGGCGGTGCTGGCCGGCGTGCAGGGCGCCAGGGTGGCGGTCGATGCGGTATTCGACTCGGTGTCGGTGGTGACCACGTTCAAGGACGAACTGAGGAAGGCCGGTGTCATCTTCTGCTCGATCTCGGAAGCCGTCCGCGAGCATCCTGAACTCGTGAAGAAGTACCTCGGTTCGGTCGTGCCGAAATCCGACAACTTCTACGCCTCGCTCAATTCGGCGGTGTTCTCGGACGGTTCGTTCGTCTACATCCCCGAGGGCGTGCGCTGCCCGATGGAGCTGTCGACCTATTTCCGCATCAACGACATGCAGACGGGGCAGTTCGAGCGCACGCTAATCATCGCCGACAAGGGTTCCTACGTCTCCTACCTCGAAGGCTGTACCGCGCCGATGCGCGATCAAAACCAGCTGCATGCGGCTGTCGTGGAACTGGTCGCGCTTGATGATGCGGAGATCAAGTACTCGACGGTGCAGAACTGGTATCCGGGAGACAAGGACGGCAAGGGCGGAATCTACAACTTCGTGACGAAGCGCGGCGACTGCCGCGGCAACAACTCGAAGATCTCGTGGACCCAGGTCGAGACCGGTTCGGCGATCACCTGGAAGTATCCCTCCTGCATCCTGCGCGGTGACAACAGCAGAGGCGAGTTCTACTCGATCGCGATCTCGAACGGCTACCAGCAGGTCGACAGCGGCACCAAGATGATCCACCTCGGCAAGAACACGTCGAGCCGTATCATCTCGAAGGGGATTGCTGCGGGCCATTCGGACAATACCTACCGCGGGCTCGTTTCGGCGCACCGCAAGGCGACGAACGCCCGCAACTTCACGCAGTGCGACTCGCTTCTGATCGGCAACAAATGCGGGGCGCACACGGTGCCTTATATCGAAGCGAAAACCTCGACGGCACATTTCGAGCACGAGGCGACGACCTCGAAGATTTCCGACGACAAGCTGTTCTACTGCATGCAGCGCGGTCTGTCGGAAGAGGAAGCGGTGACGCTGATCGTCAACGGCTTCGTGCGCGACGTGCTGCAGCAGTTGCCGATGGAGTTCATGGCGGAAACGCAAAAGCTCATCGGCATCTCGCTTGAAGGTTCGGTGGGCTAAGGAGCGCGTTGTTATGAACGACAGGACCGAGCGCAACGCCGCGATCGTGCGGCAGCTCGAAATCGAAGCGAACATCTCGGCTGGCGCCTACCTTGCCGAGGTGGAGGAGTTCCAGCGGCTCTATCGTCTGGAACGGATGCAGGACATCGTGTTCGACCTCACCGAGTGGATCGAGGCGGCGGGTGACTTGAAGCGCCTCGCCGATCGCGGCGTCAGAATCGAGGAAGACGATGCCGTTTTGCGGTTTGTCCAGGCCGGGCGCTCTCTGAGGGTCCGCGCGCGCGACGACATGAGCATCAGTGTCGACGACAACATCATGTATCCCGACACGGATTGCCCGGTGCTCGACAAGACCTTCTATGAAGAGGTCATGACCCGCGTTTTTGCCTGGGCCGATGCCGATGAGGCGGGTCAGCCGAAGCGGTATTTCGAATGAGCAAGGAGCAAGAAGAGTTCTGGTTCAAGCCGAAGCGGCACGGCTACGGCGCGGTTCCAACCAACTGGAAGGGCGTGCTGGCGACAAGTGCTTTCGCGATTCTACTGCCGCTCGTTTCGGTGCCGTGGCTCTTGTCGTTGAGCCAGGAGACGCGGTTGCCCGGGTTTATCGTATGGGCACTTGCCATGCTCTATGCCGTCTGGAACTTCACGAAGTTTGCCAAGCGCAAGACCGACGGTGAATGGCTGTGGCGCCACAACGGCAAGCCCTACCGCGACATGCTTGACGAAAAGGCCGAGGAATAAGTCCCTGGAAAAGGACGACGAGACACCTTTGAAAATCGACGGACCGGAGTTTGATGGAATGCTGGAAATCAAGAATCTGCACGTGAAGATCGCCGAGGAGGACAAGCCGATCCTGAAGGGGATCGACCTCGTCGTGCCGAAGGGCGAAGTGCATGCGATCATGGGGCCGAACGGATCGGGCAAGTCGACGCTCGCTTATGTTCTCGCCGGACGCGACGACTATGCGGTGACCGAAGGCGATATCCTCTGGAACGGGGAATCGATCCTCGAAATGGCACCGGACGAGCGCGCCGCCGCCGGCGTTTTCCTGGCGTTTCAGTATCCGATGGAAATTCCCGGCGTTGCCGGCCTCACCTTCCTGCGGACCGCGACCAACGCGGTGCGCCGCAAGCGTGGCCAGGAGGAGTTGACGACGCCGGAGTTCATGAAGCTCGTCAAGCAGAAGGCCGGCGAACTCAGCATCGACGTCGAGATGTTGAAGCGGCCGGTCAATGTCGGCTTTTCGGGCGGTGAGAAGAAGCGTTCCGAAATTCTGCAGATGGCACTGCTCGAGCCGACGCTCTGCGTTCTCGATGAAACCGACTCCGGCCTCGATATCGATGCCTTGAAGGTTGTTTCCGAAGGCGTCAATGCACTCCGCTCGCCAGAGCGCGCGATGCTGGTCATCACGCACTACCAGCGCCTGTTGAACCATATCGTGCCCGACAAGGTCCATGTTCTCGCGCAGGGCAGGATCCAGCGTTCGGGAGGCAAGGAACTGGCGCTCGAACTCGAGAAATCGGGCTACGCCGAGTTCGGCGAGAAGGCCGCCTGAGCCAGGCTTGCGCCGGGCCATCGGTCAAGAGTGGGCCGGCGGGTCTTGAGAAACTGGTAACGACGACGCGCAGGAGGCGCGATAATGACCGTGGCAGTGATGAAAACGAAGGCGGAGCAATCATTCGCCGAGGGCTTCAACGAAATGCGCGCGACGCTGCCGGGATCGGCGGCGGTACGCGAAGCCCGCGAAGGCGCTGCACGCCGGTTCGAGGAACTGGGCCTGCCGCACCGACGCATCGAAGAATGGAAGTATACCGATCTCAGAAGCGCGGTGAAGGAGGCGCTGCCGGCGCGGACCGGCGATAAACTCGCCATGACCATCGCCGACGTGATCGTCGCGATCGGCCCGCTGGCGCAGATCGACGCGCACCGGATCGTGTTCGTCAACGGTGCGCACCGGCCGGATTTGTCGTCGCGGGGTTCGTTGGCGGGTCTCGAAGTCGAAAGCCTGGCGAGCGCCCTTGAGGATGCGCAAGCGACCGAATCGGCGCTGAGCGGATTTGCGGGTCAGGAGAGCAACGCAGTGCTGGCGCTCAATACGGCCTACATGAGCGACGGCGCGGTCGTGCGCGTTCATGCGGAAGCCGAACTGGAGAAGCCGCTGCTGCTGGTGAACATCAGGGCCGGCGCTCAGCCGTGCTTCGCGGCTGTGCGCAACGTCCTCGAGGTTGGCGCCAAGGCATCGGCGCGGATCGTCGAAGCATTCGTGTCGCTGCCAGGCGCTGCGAGCGACGGTCAGATCAATACGGCAACGCAAATCAGCGTCGGCGACGATGCTCGCCTGACCCACGTCAAGATCGCCGCCGACGACGGTAGCGCGGTGACGCATCTGGCGAACTGGATCGCGCGGCTCGGCAAGGCTTGCGAATACCGTGGATTCCAGCTGACGCAGGGCATCAACCTGGCCCGCAACCAGATCCAGGTCGTCTTCGATGGAGAGGACGCCAAGCTTGATCTTTCCGGCGTCTTCCTCGGCAGAGGAGGCGATCACGTCGATACCACGCTGGTCGTCGATCATGCCGTACCGGGCTGCGAGAGCCGTGAACTGTTCAAGGCGGTTCTTGATGATCATTCACGCGGAATCTTTCAAGGCAAGATCATCGTGCAGTCGGTGGCCCAGAAGACCGACGGCAAGCAGATGTCGCAAGCGCTGCTGCTGTCGCCGGATGCCGAGTTCGATTCCAAGCCGGAGCTTGAGATCTTCGCCGACGATGTGGTCTGCGGACATGGCGCGACGTGTGCGGAACTCGACAAGGACCTGCTGTTCTATTGTCAGTCGCGCGGAATCCCAACCGACGTCGCGCGGGTCTTGCTGATCGAGTCGTTTATCGGCGAAGCTGTGGCGCTCGTCGAGGATGAGGCGATCAACGAAGCCCTCATGGGCTTCGCGCGCGGCTGGCTGTCGAAATGATCGCAGGCTTCTTGCGGGAAACGAGAGGACGAGATGACCTTGGACTTTGATGCCGATATCGACCGTACCCGCGGGCCTCGCGGGGCAGCCTTCGACGTCGGCCATATCAGGACGGACTTCCCGATCCTGTTTCGCGAGGTGTACGGCAAGCCGCTGGTCTACCTTGACAACGGCGCCAGCGCGCAGAAGCCGCGCGTGGTTCTCGAAGCGATGGATCACGCCTACCGCTTCGAATACGCCAACGTTCACCGCGGGCTGCACTACCTTTCCAACACGGCGACGTCGAATTTCGAGGAGGCCCGCGAAACCACGCGACGCTTCCTCAACGCCGGGTCGAGCGACGAGATCATCTTCACGCGCAACGCGACGATGGCGATCAACCTCGTGGCGCAGTCGTGCGGCGGCCTTGTCATCGGCGAGGGCGATGAGATCGTCTTGTCGATCATGGAGCATCATTCGAACATCGTGCCGTGGAATTATCACCGCGAACGCAACGGGGCGGTCATCAAATGGGCGCCGATCGCTGACAACGGCGAATTCCTGATCGATGAGTTCGAAGCGCTTCTGACGCCGCGCACGAAGATGGTTGCCATCACCCACATGTCGAACGTGCTCGGCACGGTTGTACCGATCAAGCAGGTAATAAGTATCGCTCATGAGCGCGGCATTCCCGTGCTCGTCGACGGCAGCCAGGCCGCCGTGCACATGCCCGTCGACGTGCGTGATCTCGATTGCGACTTCTACGTCTTCACCGGCCACAAGACCTACGGGCCGTCGGGAATCGGCGTGCTCTACGCCAAGAAGCATCATCTCGATCGCATGCCGCCCTACGAAGGCGGCGGCGAAATGATCGAAACGGTCAGCGTCGACAAGGTGACGTACGCCGATCCTCCGCACCGCTTCGAGGCCGGCACGCCGCCGATCGTCGAAGCCATCGGTCTTGGCGCGGCACTCAACTACATGATGCAGATCGGCAGGGAAAACATCGCCGCGCACGAAGAGGCGATCGGCCGGTACGCGGCCGAACGGCTCGGCGATTTCGACTGGCTCAAGATACACGGCACCGCTCCCGGCAAGGCGGCGATAGTGTCGTTCTCGATCGAGGGCCTGCACCCGCACGATATCTCGACCATCATCGACCGGCGCGGCATCGCGGTGCGTGCCGGGCATCACTGCGCGCAGCCGCTGATGGACCGGCTCGGTGTCACGGCGACGTGCCGGGCGTCGTTTGCGATGTATAGTACGCGCGAGGAAGTCGACGCACTTGCCGACGCGCTGGTACATGCCAAGGAGTTCTTTGCTTGATGGACGACAGGAAACCGGTTCAGGCTGGAGACGAGGCCGAGCGCGCCGGGATCGACGTGGCCGATGAGCGCGTCGCGGCCCGGACGGACAGCGCCGGGGAGGCGGCTGCGGAGGCTGTGGCGACGCCGACGCCAAGCGTTGCCGAAGGCGGGACGCCGGTGCCGGATTCGGCACTGTCTGCCGAACAGCTCGATCAGCTGACCGCCGATATCATCGCGGCGCTGAAGACCGTCTATGATCCGGAAATTCCCTCCGACATCTATGAGATCGGGTTGATCTACCGGATCGATGTCGGCGACGAGCGCGAGGTCGATATCGACATGACGCTGACGGCGCCGGGATGTCCGGTAGCTGGCGAGATGCCGGGCTGGGTGGAAAACGCGGTCAACGCCGTGCCGGGCGTCAGCCGGGTCAAGGTCAACCTCGTTTTCGATCCGCCCTGGGACATGAGCCGCATGTCGGACGAAGCCCGCCTTGCGATCGGCATGTTTTGAAAAGCCGGCGCCTCGATTCGCCGCTACTGGCTGAGACGGACCATCTGGTCGCGGACCTTTTCGCCGATGTCGACGAATGCGGACAAGACTCCGGTCTGGATGTCGTTGGCATCGTAGAAGCGGCCGGCCCCCGCGCAGTCGCCAAGTAGCGTCTTGGTGTGGTCGTCGGAAAGATCGTAGCCGATCGTGTAGACTTTGATCTGCCGCGCCTTCATGCCGGAGCAAAGGGCAGAAAGATTGTTTTCGGCGTGGACGGTCGACTGGGTCGAATCCGGGCCCCAGCCGGGTGCGGTCTGCATGCCGTCGGACAGGATGATGGCGACCTTGATGGTCCGGTCGGGATCGTAGGGGTTGGCGCCGCCGAATATGCCGGTGGGCGATATCACCTGCCAGCCGAATTCGGCGCCGGCCGCGATGTGGGTCCACTTGTAGGGTCGCATCGCACCGATCTTGGCCTTGACGCTGGAAGCATCGTTGGTTAGCGGCACGACGTCGAGCTTGGCCGCGGCCATGTCTGAACAGACGTGCGCACTCGTGACTTCGCCCCATTTGGTGTCGTCGTTGCCATTGGGCGAGGCCTCCAGGCCGTTATGGGGCGAGCGCCGATCCTGGGTGCATCCGGTATAGCTGACATCGCTGCGGATCGCCCAACCCGGCAGGTCTGCCTTGACCATCGCGGCGAAGGGAACGACGCCGAATTTGGCTCGCTTGTTGGTGCCGTTCAGCGAAATGGTGTCGATCAGCTGGATTGCGGCATCGCGCATGCGCACGTACTTCTGGTTCGCAATCATCGAATCCGAGTAATCGAGAACGAGGACGACTTCGGCGTCGAGCAGGCGCGGGATCGGCACCTTGACGACGGTTTTCAAGTCCAGTTCGGTATATCCGAAGAGGGGCAGGATATGGGTTCGCAGCTTCCTTGTTGCTGTCGCAACGACGTAAGTTTGCTGGCTCGAACCGTTGTAATCGACCGTTAAGCCGAACGTGGCGCTGCTTGCATCGGCGTAATTCGCGTTGAAGGCGTTGGCTGCGCGCTGCTTGCGTTCGGTTTCGGTGGCATCAAGCAGGATTGCCGCTGCGAGAGCTGCCGAATCGGCGGATTTCTGCAGCCTGTCACGGTGCGAGTATGCAAGTCCGAAGTCGACGGCTGCGGCGATGGTGCCGAACATCGCCATCAAGGAGAGAGCGAACATCGGCAGGATGCTGCCGGCTTCCGAGCGCAGCGCTGAGAAGACACTGCCTGGAAAGTGCCGGATTAAGTTTTTCATATTTTTGGCTCTTGGGCCGCATCGGCCAGACAGTCTTGAAGCCCGGTGACCCCCATCATCGGAAACTCGCGTTAATTTTCGCCTATCCCGCCCTCTGCCCTTGCCGCTTTTTGCCGCCGAACGGGCTGCTATTGGGGAATTCGTCAGTATTCAGGAAACCAAATCAGAACTTGGTAAAGGCAACCTTGTGGTCTGCTATTCTCTGACACATTTCGGGTTCGGTTTCCCATGCCGTGATCGTAAGGTAAAGTCGCCTGAGGAAACGGGCTCGGATCCCCTAATGCGGAGAGGCAGATGGCAGAGACACGAACGGCGCTTGTAACCGGAGGCAACCGCGGCATCGGCCTCGAGATCTCGCGCCAGCTGGCCCGCCTCGGGGTGCTGACAGCCATCGGCTCGCGCGACAAGGCAAAGGGCGAAGCGGCGGCCGCGCAGCTGCGGGCCGAAGGCCTGGAGCCGGCCGTCGTCGAATTGGACGTCACCCGCAGCGAAAGCGTCGAGGCTGCCGTGGCCCAGACCTGCCACCTGTTCGGTCGGATCGACATCCTGGTCAATAACGCCGGTGTGCTGCAGGGTTCGACGGCGGCCGCAGGGGCAACCAACGTTGCCAACGTCCCGATCGAAGAAGTGCTGTCGACACTCGATGCCAACACCATTGGCCCGCTGCGCATGATCCAGGCGGTGCTGCCCTACATGCAGAAGGAAGGCTACGGCCGCATCGTCAACATCTCGTCGACGCTTGGCCAGCTTTCTGAAATGGGGGGTGGCTATACCTCCTACAGGCTCTCCAAGACCGCGCTCAATGCGCTGACGCGGACCGCGGCGGCCGATATCGGGCCGGGCAACATCAAGGTCAACTCCATGTGTCCGGGCTGGGTCAGGACCGACATGGGCGGCCCGAACGCCACCCGCTCCATCGAAGAGGGCGCCGAGACGGCGATCTGGCTGGCGACGCTCGAGGACGACGGACCGACCGGCGGGTTCTTTCGCGACAAGAAGCCGATCGGCTGGTGAGCTTAGCGCCGAGGTTTCGCGGCGGCGAACTGGTCATTTCCGGCCGTGTTGCGGCTGCTTGTGAAGGGGGCGCCGGATGGCCCATGCGTTGAGGCTGTTTGCTGGACCGCTGATGACGATGCGGGTCTTCGAACAGGCATCGCGGTATGCGCGGATCTATGCATTGAGGCCGGCAGGCAGCATGTTTGTCGTGCCTCTCGATGACGATCTGCAGGACGATCTGCACCGACTTTCAGGGACCGGCGATTGGCTGGACGATGGTCCGCGGATTTCCACCGGCGACATGGCGTTTGCAGCCCGCGCCTCGCAGGGGGCGGCGGTCGCTTATCTCGAAACGGCTTATTTCGGCGGTGCCGGCGAACAAAGCGCGGTGCTGTGGAAGGACGGTCGCCTTGTGCTCGGCCCTTTGACAATGGCTCTGACGGCGGCACGCCGTCCGCGCTCGCTTTGGCCGATCAACGCCGCGTTGCGCGGGCTTGGCGTCAAAACCGAGGGAACGCAATTCGCCGACGAGTTCGATGCCATTGGGCTCGGTGAATACCGCTCCCACGACGACATTGCGGCAGACGCGCTATTGGTGCGCCCCAGAACCGCTCTATAGCCCGCGGACCAGATTGCCGACCATCAATGTCAGGTAGGCCGTCATGGCCAGCCAGAAATTCTGATGCGGAATGTAGCGCGGGACCGGGATGAAACCCATCTGGCTGATCAAGGCGAGAACGGCGAGGATAAAGGAAATCAGGAATATGACGATGGTCGGTGGGTTGAGACGCATGGCCACTCCTCAAAGCTACGCTCGATCGCCCTCGGTTTGATGGCGGGCTTTGCCGGATTTATCCGACGCAGGCGCCCCTGTCCAGCGACAGCGGCCGTTCTCATCACGGCAACCGGCAAAAGTGGCGTGTAGCCGCGCTGGGCAGCAATTGCGCCATCAGAGTTCGTGGGGACGGTCGGACTGGCGCACGAAGCCGAGCAGTTCTTCCTCGCCATCGAGCAGCAGGTGAATGGGCTTGCCGGCCGCGCCAACCGGATGCAGGGTTACGATAAGCGTCGACTTGCCGAATGATCCATTGCCTGCCGCCACGCCGCCGATGCCGGCGGCACCGGTCTTGACGGCGACGATTTCCAGCACCTGCTCGACACCTTTCAGCGTAAGCTTGACGCGGTCACCGATAGCGACTTGCGGGGACGCGTTCCAGGTTGCGGGTGTCGCCCCGGCCGTGCTCAGGTCGCCCAGCCAATAGTCTTCGCTCGCCGCGACAGGTTGGACGCGGTTGGCCGCGCCGCGTTCGAAATCGCGCGCCGCGACGTTTCTTGTTTCGAAGGCCGTTTCGAATTGCATGCGAAGCAGATTGTCGCCGGTCATGAACAAGGATGCCAAGGCCGCCAATGCGGCCGTCGCAGCGAGCGCGAGCCGTAATCCGGTCGTCTGCTTTTCGGTCCCTGGCATGACGAGGTGCTCCTAAACTGGCTTGGCAGTGCTGGCGCAATCGCCCAACACTATTGGGTGCTTTCCGACACTATATGGTCAAACATTACGAAATCCCAAGGTGAACCGATCAGCATGTTTATAACCGGCGCCGGCGCACGAGGGCCTGCCCTTGCGACAACCGGCGAAACAGCGCCAGATTGAACGCGTAGAGCATGGCAAAGACGCTCGCCATGACGCACAGGGCAGTCCAGCCATGGGTGAAACGGAACGGCTTTGCATCGTCCTGCGGTGCCGTCGCTGACGCCACGGCCAATGGGCTGTTGGCGTAATAATCTGCGGCATTGGCGTTGATCGAAAGGACCTGGCCGACTTCGGGCAGGTTGCGGGGCGCCTGACCGTCAAGCAGAAGCACGGCGAGCAGGGAATAAATTGCCAGCCCGACCAGGATATCGAGACCAAACCGGCGAGGATCACCGAGTATTCCCGTGTCCATTGCACTACCCTCCTCATGCATCGGTATTCCTTGTCATGGCATTCGCTTCCGGCGAATCCTCCTGACCCTGCAACGAAAGACTGAGGGTGTGGCGCGGCAAGGTCGGGAATGTGGCAGGCTCGGGTCTTTCGCCGTCCCGTTCGAAGTGGCAGCAGGAGTGTGGCTGACGGGTCGCAGGACCGCCGACCAAGGATCTGGTTGCGGCCCAGCTTGACCAGCGGTAGAGCAACATCCGATCTGACGGAATCGCCGGAGGCGATTTCTGGATCGGATAAAGTTGCTCTAGATCATAATGCTGGAGCATCTCTATCCGGCCATCCGATCGCGAAAAGCGATCGCGTATGGTCGGATGATGCTCTAGCTTGCCGCAGATTCCCGCGGCGGCGCGCGTCCGCCGTGCGCGAAAGAATTGTACTCATCCCGAGTTGTTCTCGCCCCATGTAGAAAGGCCACGACCCATGGGTTTCCTTGCCGACAGCCTGAATCGTATCCAGCCGTCCGCCACGATTGCCGTTTCGACGAAAGCGCGCGCGCTCCAGGCCGAGGGCCGCGATATCATCTCGCTTGGCGCGGGTGAACCGGACTTCGATACGCCCGAGAACATCAAGGACGCGGCCAAACGGGCGATGGACGAGGGCAAGACCGGCTACACCGACGTCGACGGGATACCGGAACTGAAGGATGCGATCATCGCCAAGTTCAAGCGCGACAACGGCTTGAACTATACGCGGGGCCAGGTTTCAGTCGGCACCGGCGGCAAGCAGGTGCTCTACAACGCGCTTATGGCGACGATCAATCCGGGCGACGAAGTCATCATCCCGACGCCGTGCTGGGTGTCATATGCCGACATCGTCCAACTCGGCGACGGCAAGCCGGTGTTCGTTCCAACAACCATGGAGAACGGCTTCCGAATGCAGCCGGAAGCCCTCGAAGCCGCGATCACGCCGAACACGAAGTGGTTCTTGTTCAACTCGCCTTCGAACCCGTCGGGAGCCGCCTACTCGCGCACCGACCTGAAGAAGCTGACGGACGTTCTCATGCGCCACGAAAACGTGTGGGTGTTGAGCGACGATATGTACGAGCACCTGATCTACGACGGCAACGTCTTCTGCACGCCGGCCGAAGTGGAACCGGGACTTTTCGACCGCACACTGACGATGAACGGGCTGTCGAAGGCCTACTGCATGACGGGCTGGCGGCTCGGCTATGGCGGTGGGCCTGAAAAGCTCATCAGCGCGATGCGCAAGCTGCAGTCGCAGTCGACGTCGAACCCGTGCTCGATCACGCAGTGGGCCGGGGTGGAGGCGCTGAACGGCCCGCAGGACTTCATCGCCGAGCACAACAAGATCTTCATCGAGCGTCGCGATCTCGTCGTGTCGATGCTGAACCAGGCCAAGGGGCTTACCTGCACCAAGCCGGAAGGCGCGTTCTACGTCTATCCGTCGTGCGCGGGAGCCATCGGCAAGACGAGTACGGGCGGCCGGAAAATCGAGACCGACGAGGACTTCGTGACCGCACTCCTCGAAGAGGAAGGCGTCGCGTGCGTGCACGGCGCGGCCTTCGAATCTTCCCCGGCGTTCCGCATCTCGTATGCGACTTCGACGGAAGCGCTGAAGCAAGCCTGCGAACGCATCCAGCGGTTCTGTGGCGGTCTGAAGTAGGCGGCTTCGTCTCCCGAAACTGCAATAGACCGATTTCAAGAGAACGCGTGAAGGCTTGGTCCCGTCACGCGTTTCTTCCCGCGTGCCTGCCGACGAATTCGGTGACTTCGAGGCGCATCGGCCGCATGCGGCCGTCAGGATAGAAGCGCTTGAAATAGACGAGCCGGCGGTCCGCGCCGAAGCGGCGGATCTCGTTCAGGAGGTGCTTGTTGGTGGCGCGCGTTTTGGCAATCCAGGCATTAATGAGGACGCAATCGCCGTCAAGCGCGTCCTCGTAGCTGATCTCGCCCTTGCCTTCGAGCCAGCGCTCGGCGACCGTCTCGTTGGTGAGCGCCCAGCCGATAAAACCGGTGACAATTTTGCCTTCGGTCGCGATCAGGTAGTGCTTGCGGTTGATCATGCCGGCGAGTGTCCGCGCCCAATGGCCGAAGCGCAGCCGGCCGAAGCTCGGGTCGCCCATCATTTGCGATGTGGCGACACCAAGAGCCTTGAAGTCGTCGTTAAGACGGCCGGATTTGACAATGGGCATTGCATTGGCCGGCTGCCGGGGTTCGATTGGCTGAGCATGGGAAGCCTGGCCTGGTTCGCCCGTCAAGTTGCTCAACGCCGCGGCGATGTCTTGAGTCGTAACGAAATCTTCTTCCGTGTTCATGGTGCAGGCCTTCTCGAACCGCAAAAATCCTCGGCGGAAAAGCCGTCCGCCGAGGAAGGGGTTATGCCGACATCACAGGACGAAATCCGCCGCGGTGAGGAGGTGCTGGCCGGTCAGCTCGATTTCGAAGTCGGCAAGCTGGTCGCCATCATTCTGGCGGTCGATCTGGATGATCGTGCGGTTGTTGGCGGCATCGATTTCGAACCGCACCTGGCCGTTGCCTAACCCATCGAAAGCCGCATTCCCGATAAAGTCGAACGCTTGGTTCAGGGCCACGCCGAGATTCGAATCGATGTCACTAAGACCGATAAGGTCGACGAGTTGGGTGAAATCGGTGACGACATCGCGGTTACCTTCACCGACGCCGCTGTCTGCATCGACATCCATGACATAATCCAGATAGGCGAAGGTGTCGCTGCCGCCGCCGCCGGTCTGTGTGTCGACGCCGCCGCCGCCTTTCAGCGAATCGTCCTGGGCTCCGCCGTTCAGGATGTCGTTACCCTCGTCGCCGAACAGAAGATCTTCTCCGGCTCCGCCGCTCATCGTGTTGGCGCCGGTGTTCCCGGCCAATCCGTCACCGAATGTCGAGCCGATGATATTCTCGATGCCGACCGCGGTATCTCCTGCGGCTCCGCCAGTGCCTACGCCGACGTCTAGGGTCAAGTTCACGCCCGAACCTGCGCTAGTGTAATTGACGGTATCGATGCCGCTGCCGCCGTTCATCGTGTCGGCGCCGACGCCGGGTCGGAATGTATCGTTGCCGCCGCCGCCCAGCATGGTGTTGGCGCCGGCAACGCCGATCAGGGTGTCGTTGCCACCGCCGCCGTTCATGGTGTCGTTGCCGGTGGCAGCCGTCATGATGTCGTTGCCGGCGGCACCATTCATCGTGTCGTTGCCGCCACCGCCGTTCATGTTGTCGTTGCCGCCCTGGCCGAACATGTTGTCCCTGCCGCCCTGGCCGAGCATTCGGTCGTTTCCGGCATTGCCCCGCATGACGTCGTTGCCGCCGCCGCCGAGCATTCGGTCATTGCCGCCGCCGCCGTTCATGATATCGATGCCGGCACCGCCATTCATGAAGTCGTTACCGGCCAGTCCGCTGAGTGTGTCGTTGCCGCCGAGACCGAAAATCTGGTCGATTCCGTTGGTTCCGAATAGAACGTTATTGAGATTATTGCCTTGTACGAGTGCCATGGTTAATTCCTCCAGGCAGTTGAAAAGTAAAATATTTTCGTAGCAATGCTGATGTCGGGCAATTAGCCCAACCTCGCTGCCGGCGACCGACATTTCCGGTGTTTCCGGGTGTCACGTGCCGGCTCCTCAATGTGCAAAATTGCTGATCGTCTGCTGTGCCCTAGGTAACATTTTTGGAAAAAGACTTGTGCACGTTAAGAGTGCAATAGGTTTGCGGCTGTCGAATGGGAAAGGGTGAGGACCCACTAAAAAACAAAACCCCCGGCCCTGGGCGAGGCCCATGAGCGCGGGGGAGGTCGGCTGCTTCGTTGAGGAGGCAACGGTGAAGCGGCCGAATTAGGAACCAGGATCTAGCGCTTGGCGCACTGGGCGAGCTGCTTTTCGCGTTCCTGGGCGGCGGCTTTCCATTCGTCGGGCGAGACGCCCTTGCACCATTGCAGGTGACGCCCGAGGTCGGCATGCCAGGCCACGCCTTCGAAGCCGCATTTCAGGCGCTCGTTATCCTGCTGCTGCTTGAGGGCGGTTGCCGCATACCACTGACAGGTCGTCTGCGCGTGGGCTGTAGCGACGAGGCCGAACTGGGCGGCAACGGCTGCTGCTGCGATAAGAGCTTTGCGTGTCGAGTGCACCGTAGTTTTCTCCTTCCTCGGCTCTGGCTGGCGACTGCCGGCCATTCGAGCCCCCCATTTATTGCGGAACGGGTGTCCGTGCCCGCCACTTTATCCACCTAACGCCGCTTGAGACCTGAGAAAGCGTTCCGATGGTGCATTGTTTTCCGTGGCGGAATGCGAAAAAGCATCACTTCATGCTGCCAAACTAGCAAGAGCGATATGAACCGGTACTGAATGGATAGGAGCCCGGCGACGCTCTGGCGAGCAGCCGTCAGGGCGACGTGTTCGGGCCGTGAAATCGTCGTGGCGGCGATCGCCAGTACCGGAGTATCGCCACGCTCGAGACGGCTGGGCAGCAGTGGCTTATTGTCTGGCAATGACAATCTTGTCCCCGTCTAATTGAACGGCGCGCCTTGAGCCCATGATCGACACCGGTGAGGATCGTGGCACTGAGTCGTCCTTCCTCGAGCACCGCGAACGAATGCTGATAGCCGCCTCCGATTCCTCTCGATCCGGCACGCCACCTTCTTTCGAGGAGGCGCAACGCGTGCTTGCGAGCGTGTTCGGTTACAAGGCCTTCCGCTCGCATCAGGAAGGCATCATCAGGACGTTGTTGTCAGGCGAAGATTGCCTGGCGCTGATGCCGACGGGCGGGGGCAAATCGCTGTGCTACCAGATCCCGGCGCTGGTGCGGCGCGGTACCGGCATCGTGGTGTCGCCGCTGATCGCGCTGATGCAGGATCAGGTCGATGCGCTGAAGGAACTGGGCGTCAGCGCCGCGTTTCTCAATTCGACCCTGAGCCTTCGAGAGCAGATCGAGGTCGCCGATCGCGTACGTGCCGGAACGCTCGATCTGCTTTACGTGGCGCCCGAGCGGCTGGTGCAGGAACGCATGCTCGATCTGCTGGCGGCGTGCGAGATTTCGCTGTTCGCCATCGACGAAGCACACTGCGTTTCCCAGTGGGGCCATGACTTCCGCCCCGAGTACCAGCAGCTCAGGATACTCGCCGAGCGGTTTCCTCACGTGCCGCGGGTGGCGCTGACGGCGACTGCGGACGAACGCACGCGCGAAGAGATCGTCCGCGAACTCAGGCTGGAGACCGCCGCGCGCTATGTCGCGAGCTTCGACCGGCCGAACATCCGCTACCGTATCGCCGAACTGGGCGGCACGTCGGCACGCGAAAAGTTGTGGCAGTTCATCGCCGCCGAGCACGCGGAAGATGCCGGAATCGTCTATTGCCTGTCGCGGCGCGGCGTCGAGGAGACGGCGGACTGGCTGACGCGCAAGGGGCGTACGGCGCTGCCCTATCATGCCGGGCTTCCCGCAGATCAGCGGGCCAGGACGCAGGCGCGTTTTCTAGTCGACGACGGCGTCATCATCTGCGCGACAATCGCGTTCGGGATGGGGATCGACAAACCTGACGTTCGCTTTGTCGCCCACCTAAACCTGCCGAAATCGGTCGAGGCCTATTACCAGGAAACGGGGCGCGCGGGACGTGACGGCGAACCTGCGGACGCCTGGATGGCGTACGGCCTGCAGGACATCATCCAGCAGCGCCAGTGGATCGAGGCGGGCGAAGGTTCGGAAATCCACAAGCGCGTGCAGCGCCAGAAACTCGATGCGCTGATCGGGCTTGCCGAAATGGTCGGCTGCCGGCGGCAGCCGCTTCTTGCCTACTTCAGCGAGACCTTGGCCGAGCCGTGCGGCAATTGCGACAACTGCCTGGATCCGCCGACGACGGTCGATGGCACCGTGGCCGCGCAGAAGGCGCTGTCGGCGGTCTACCGCACGGGTCAACGCTACGGCGTCGGTTACCTCGTCGACGTTCTGACGGGAAAGGAAAACGACCGCGCCATCTCCAACGGCCATGACAGGCTCGCCGTGTTCGGCATCGGCAAGGACCTCCATCCCGCCGCCTGGCGCAACCTTTACCAGCAACTCGTCGCGGCCGGTTTTCTCGTCGGTGACAGCGACGGCTACGGGACGTTGCAACTGACCGAGTCGGCACGGCCGTTGCTGCGCGGCGAGACGACCTTCCGGATGCGCGAGTTCAAGCCGGCGACGGCGAGCGGTTCACGATCCGGAAAGCGCGGGGAAAAGGGCGGGCGCAGCAAGGCGGCGCCCGTGCCGGCGCAGAACGCGGCGCTCTACGAAGCGTTGAAGCAACTGCGCGCCCGGCTGGCGGCCGAGGCCAAGGTGCCGCCCTACGTCATCTGCCATGACAAGACGCTACTCGAACTGGCCGAGAAACGCCCCGCCACCAAGATGGCGCTCGCCGACATAAACGGGCTCGGCACGGTCAAGATCAAGCGTTACGGCGACGAGCTACTGGGTGTGATCGGCGGCAAGCCGAAGCACCCGCTGCTCGACAACCAGCTATCGGCGACGATCAACGCGACGCTCAGCCTGCACCTCGAAGGCCACGATGCCGAGACGATCGCTGCGAGGCGCGACATCCAGGTGGCGACGATCTACGGCCATTTCGCCGAAGCCATCGAGGCGGGCCTCCTGACATGCGACGACGTTCTGCTTCTGGAGCCCGAAGACCTCGACGCGATCCACGGCGCATTCGAGGCCTGCGAAACCCTTGAATCCGGCAAGCTCGGCCCGGCCCACGCCGCCCTCGACGGCCGCTTCGACTATGGGTTGCTGAAGTGTGTCCTGGCGGAGCTGGGTTAGAGGGGCGGTGACCGGTTGGCGCCGTCACTGGACATGGAGGCAATGATTGAGCCGTTTATGATGGCGGCCCTGCACGAGTGGACCTCCCCGGATTTAGTGGAGAGCCATTTTCTCCGTCCGGTCGTTGGCAGTTACATCAGTAGTCCTCTCCAAGCCCCATCTGCCCCGGTTTGATTCCCATCTCGTCGTAGAAATTGGCTTGTGCAGCAGCGTCGTGCAGCGCCTTGCGAGCTTC
>JAHJQI010000072.1 GCA_018819265.1 Alphaproteobacteria bacterium | reverse complement strand
TAGTACCGCCGATCAGAAGTCCCTGTGTCGTATCAGTCAACCGCTTTCAGGGACTTCTGATCGAAAAGCGGTACTAGATTCAATATTCTACTAGTACCCTCTGCTTTCAGAAGTTCGTCAAAGTGGTTGCCGTGAATGACTCACGAACTTCTGAAAGCGGGTACTAGCGATACACTGCCATCACCGACCAGCACCCAATACCGAAACCAGAAAACGACCGCCATGCAATTTGTCCTGCACAGGGCCCGCAAGAAGCTTCAAGCCATCATACTGAAGGTCTCCGACTGGGCGATCTTCGTGGGGCTTGTGCTGATCGGCGGCCTCGGGTCCAGCTATTACATGCTGAGCGAGGGCAATGCGCTGACCACGCTCAACGTCGGGCCGTGGAGCACCTGGAAACGCGAAGGCCGCGTCGACGCCGATCCCTATACGCGGGCGCATTTCGCGCGCTCGGGGACGCTAAACCTGACAACCGACATAGCCAATACCTATCAAGCCTCCCGCGACAGCGACGGCCTGCGGCTGCATTCTTCGTGCGAATACGAAATCGGCGGCGAAACGCTGGATGCGCGCTGGTGGAGCATCACCGCACTCGACGATCAAGGGCGGCTGATCGAAAATCCCTCGAACCGCTACACGTTCACCAGCGATACGGTTGCGATTTCTCCCGACGGCACCTTCACGGTGACGCTGGCGCGTGATGCGCGGCCGGGCAATTGGCTGCCGACCGGAGGGGCTGGACGGCTGACGCTCGCCATGACGCTACTTGAGAGCGACGCGGTGATTGCCGGCGACAGGGAAGCAGAAGCCGAAACAATCGTGCTTCCAACCATCAAGCGGGTGGCCTGCCGATGACGCTGCACCCGCTTGCCGAACGAGCAGTCGGCGCATTGAATCGTCTCGCAGCGGTGCGGCCGGATCTGAGGCTGGTAGCTGCCGCTCTCTGCGCCATGGGCATTTTGCACATCGCCGCGACGCTTGCAGCTCCGTTGATGATGGGACGCTCGGCGTTCGACCGGCTGGCGCCGTTGCTGCCTGTCAATGCCGTCATCGTCCTGCCGCCGGTGACGCCCGACACCCAGCCGCTGCCATTTCTGACCCCGGACGTCCGCTATGCGATGTGCCGGTATGACAGCGCCCAAGCTCCGGTCGGTGTCTCCGTCGAATTGCCCGGCAAGGGCTGGTCGCTCGCCTTGCACACGCCGGAAGGCGACAATGTCTATGCGGCCACCGGCGAGGACGAGCGCGTCACCTCACTTCGGCTGCGCATCCTGCCGATGGCCGAGCGCTTCATGGGTCTGACGCCGGAATCGCTTGGCGTGGCCGACACTTCGGAGAAACCGCAGGCCGTCCGCAGCGACCGCGGCATCATCGTGCTGCGCGCGCCCGACAAGGGACATGCCTATATCCCCTTCACCGAGGCCGGCCTGCGCCGGTTCAAGTGCGCCGCGGAAAAAATCCGCTAGTGTGATTCAGATTCAGAAGTTCGCACTCGGCCCAGCCGCAGATGGTAGCGAACTTCTGAATCATCACACTAGCCGGACGGGCCAGCGAAGGCCCGATCCAGTAAGCTGATGGTTCAGATGCGGAAGATCGCGCCTTTGACCGAGCGGGCGCGTTCGCGCACGCGGCCACCGTCGTTGCCCGACTTGACGATCCACTGACCGCTTGCGGTCTGGCCGGTGATGATGCCGACGTGGTGGCGCCAGACGACGACCGCGCCGACCTGCGGGCCGGATGGGCTGCCGTAGCTGCGCCAGTTCCAGGCAACATTGAGGTGCGGACCGCCGCCGAGCTGCGTGCGCATCCACCAGCCGCACCATTTGCCCGGGCGCTTGCCGACTCCGCCGGAATAGGAGTCCGTATATGAGAGCGACGCCGTCTGCTGGCGCTTCTTTGTCCTGGTCTTGGCCTTGTAGGCCTGCTTGGCGTAACCGCCCGCGCCCAGATTGCTGCGCTGGCTGGAACGCTGCTCGTAGAACGCGCCGTTACGCTCCTCGAACATTCCGCCTTGTCCCAGCGCGAACGACGGTGCGGCAAATATGCATGCAAGAAATGAAGACATCAGAGCAAGTACTATGACTCTCATCGGTATTCTCCCGTTATTGTGCAGCGCGGGGAACACCAGTCAATTGTGGCAAAAAAGAGCGCGCGCACCCTACCGCGCGACAGGATGTCTCGGTTTGGGAAGGCTGCGTGGAACCGTTTTCCGGAGTGAAAACACCTGAACGCTCAGTTTGCAGCCGCATTCCGTGCGATCTTGGCGGCGGATTTCGCTGCGCTCCATCCGCCCTACCTGTCCCGCTATTTGGAATCCGGACGGCTTGAGCGCTGCGCGGTCAATCGAGATTACGCAGCCGGTCGAGACGACGCACGCGCGCCTCTGTTGCCCGGCGATGGCGTGCCGCCTTGTGACGAGTCCACGCGATAAGCGCAATCAGGGCAACGCCCACCCACGCCCCCGTCTCCAAGGAAAGCCATTCCATCCGATCACCTCCAAGTTGTCCCTCGCTTTCAATAACGCTTGAGTTGAAGAGTTATTCCCACGCGGCGCGAAGCCACCCGGCTCGCGCCATTCGCCGACATCCCCTATATTACCGCCATGGCATCAGACACCCCGTCCAAGACATCCGCAAAGGCTTCGGCAAATGCCGACGCCAAGAAACCGCGCCCCTCGCGCGGGCGCTCCGGCAAGCCCTTGCCGCCGCCGGAGGAGACGGCGGCGCAGACGCCCGGCGTTGCCAAGCCTGCCCGGCGCGGGAAAAAGGCCATGGCGAAGGCGCGCGCCGAAGCGGGTGCGGCTACGGCATTGCAGAAAAGCGGCGGTTTCAGCGAAGCGCCGCAGGCCGGTTACGACCACGGCGCTGGCGCCCTGCCGGCGCTCCGCAACCAGGCGCTGACGCCGACCTCCGGCAACATGAGCCTGACGGCCTATCTCGACGCGCTGCTCGCCAAGCCCGACGAACGCGGACCAAACCAGCGCGAACTCCTGAAAACGCAGCCGCTGATGGCCGCTCACCCCGTCGTTGCCGGCACCGAGATAGACTTCACCCCGCATCGGCCCGAGCGGCCCGAGAAAAGCGAAGGCGGCTATCGCTTCGAACTCGTCTCCGACTACGAGCCCAAGGGCGATCAGCCAACCGCCATCAAGGAACTCGTCAAAGGCGTTCGCGCGCATGAAAAGGATCAGGTGCTACTCGGCGTCACCGGCTCGGGCAAGACTTTCACGATGGCGCACGTCATTGCCGAAACCCAGCGCCCCGCCCTCATCCTGGCGCCGAACAAGACGCTCGCTGCGCAGCTCTACGGCGAGTTCCGCTCGTTCTTTCCCAATAACGCCGTCGAGTACTTCGTTTCCTACTACGACTACTACCAGCCGGAGGCCTACGTTCCGCGCACCGACACCTATATCGAGAAGGAAAGCTCGATCAACGAACAGATCGACCGCATGCGCCACTCGGCGACGCGCGCGCTGCTCGAACGCGACGACGTCATTATCGTTGCCTCGGTAAGTTGCATCTACGGAATCGGTTCGGTCGAGACCTACACGGCGATGACGTTTGCCATCAAGGTCGGCGACAACATTTCACGCCAACAGCTTCTCGCCGACCTCGTCGCGCTTCACTACAAGCGCAACGACCAGTCCTTCCAGCGCGGCACGTTCCGGGTGCGCGGCGATACGGTAGAGATCTTCCCGGCGCACTTGGAAGACCGCGCGTGGCGCGTCACTATGTTCGGCGACGAGATCGAATCGATAACCGAGTTCGATCCGCTGACGGGGCAGAAGGCGGACGAACTGGAACTGGTCAAGGTCTACGCCAACTCGCACTACGTGACGCCGCGGCCGACGCTGCAGCAGGCAATCCAGTCGATCAAGAAGGAGCTGAAGCAGCGGCTCGACGAACTCTACGCCGTCGGCAAGCTGCTCGAAGCCCAGCGCCTCGAACAGCGCACGCTGTTCGACATGGAGATGATGGAGGCGACGGGCAGTTGTGCCGGCATCGAGAACTATTCGCGCTACCTGACCGGCCGGCGTCCCGGCGATCCGCCGCCCACCTTGTTCGAATACCTGCCCGACAACGCGCTCGTGTTCTGCGACGAAAGCCACGTCACGGTGCCCCAGATCGGCGGCATGTTCCGCGGCGACTTCCGGCGCAAGGCGACGCTGGCGGAATACGGTTTCCGGCTGCCGTCCTGCATGGATAACCGGCCGCTGCGGTTCGAAGAGTGGAACGCCATGCGACCGCAGTCGATCCACGTTTCGGCGACGCCGCAGACGTGGGAGTTGGAGCAAACCCAGGGTGTGTTCGCCGAGCAGGTCATCCGCCCGACCGGACTGATCGATCCCGAAATCGATATCCGTCCGGCCAAGACGCAGGTCGACGACCTGCTGGACGAAGTTCGCAAGACCGCTGCCAAGGGCTACCGCACGCTCGTTACAACCCTGACCAAGCGGATGGCCGAAGACCTCACCGAATACATGCACGAGACAGGCATCCGCGTGCGCTACATGCACTCCGACGTCGACACCGTGGAGCGGATCAAGATCATCCAGGATTTGCGACTCGGGGCCTTCGACGTGCTGATCGGCATCAACCTCTTGCGCGAGGGGCTCGATATTCCCGAATGCGCCCTTGTCGCAATTCTCGACGCAGACAAGGAAGGCTTCCTGCGATCGGAAACGTCCCTCATCCAGACCATCGGGCGCGCGGCGCGCAACGTCGACGGGCGCGTGCTGCTATATGCCGATCAGATGACCGGTTCGATGCAGCGTGCCATTGTCGAAACCGACCGGCGGCGCGAAAAGCAACTCGCCTACAACGAGGAACACGGCATCACGCCGCAGTCGATCAAAAAGAACATCGCCGACGTCCTCGGTTCGGTCTACGAGCAGGATCACGTCAACGTCGCTTCCGGGCTTGCCGAAGTGCCGGCGACTTACGGACACAACCTCTCAAAGGTGATCGAGGATCTCGAAGCGCGCATGAAGACGGCCGCTGCCGATCTTGAATTCGAGGAGGCGGCACGGCTGCGCGACGAAGTGCGGAGGCTGCGCGAGACCGAGTTGGCAATCGCGGATGATCCGATGGCGCGGCAGAGCGACGTCGAAGCCCGTGCCGGACGTTATGCCGGGCCTGAGAAATACGGGGCCAGGGCCAACGTACCGCCGTCGGATAAGAGCCGCATCGGCAAACCAGAACTCGGAAAAATGGGTCCGGGCACCGACAGGGCCGTGCCGCGACGTTCAGTCGACGTCGATCCGCGAACCAAGGCCGGAGCGTTCGGCGAGAAGATCCAGGGTGCGCACAAGCCGACGCTCGACGAAATGGGGCCGCATGCGATGAACGCCGTGCCGCGCGGTCGCTCCGAACCGCAGCGTTCCGCGCGCACCATCGAATTCGACGACCCGGCACAAATCAAGAAAAAGCGCAGCGGCGGACGGCGTCCAAAAAAGACCGGGAGACCCGGCGGGTGATATTTTTTGGAGCACCGACGCGCGTCAACGCGGCCATCGCGCGCGAGGCTTCGTGTGAGTGACGGCGATCAGATTGACGGCGAATGTGACCCGCGCGTCCTCGTCTCGTGTCGCCGAACGCATTAGACTTGGTCAGGATCATTTCCGACTATCAACAGATGCGAGCTTGAACCCATGCGCGCCTTGAACTTTTCAGCCACTCTGCTGGCCGCACTACTGCTCCTTCCCGCGACCACCGCGCCCAGCCATGCGGGCGGTGTTTTCTCGGCTCTCGCAGGTTCGTGGTCGGGCGGCGGCTCGCTTAAACTGGCCAACGGCAAGCGAGAGAAGCTGACATGCCGGGCCTACTACACGAAGAATGGCGGATCCGGACTTGGGATCGCCATCCGCTGCGCCAGCCCGTCGAGCAAGATCCACATGCGCGGTTCGCTGCAACAGGGCGGCTCGTCGGTTACCGGCACGTGGGAAGAACGCACGTTCAACGCCGGCGGCAGCGTTTCGGGCACGGCTTCGGATTCGTCGCTGCGGCTTTCCATTCGCGGCAGCGTTGCCGGCTCGTTGTCGATATCCATCAACGGCAATCGCGCGACCGTCAATCTTTCGACAAACAAGGCCGGCGGCGTCAGCCTGAGCTTCCGGCGCAGTTGACAAGTGGCATGATCGCGTGACTCTCACGCGCACCGAGGAATGGACATGATGAAATCTCTCAATGCCGTGGTCAGCATCGGCACGCTGGCTGCTCTGTCGGTGCTGCCGTTCGAAAGTGCCGCTGCGCTTGGCTGGCGCAATCAGCAGGCCGCCGAAATCCAGCGCGGCTACACCGTCGCCGAAAGCCGCTACGGCAACGGCACTGTCACGGGTGCTGTGCGCCCGTCAAGGCTTGGTCCGCAAGTGCAGTTGCCGAGCGGCCGCTGGGAATACTGCCGGCGGCTCTGCTCCGAAACATTGCGCGTCGAGACCATCGATTTCTGGGATTCGCGCAGCAATGGGATCGTGTCCGACGAGTGCGGGATCTTCGGCTGCCTGACCATCAAGGGCTATTACTGAAAGCTGCGCACCAGTGACCGCGCTCAGTGCGGGCTGAACCCGCCTTTTTAGAAACGGCCGCTTACTTCAGGAATGGATTGGTGCGCCGCTCCATGCCGATCGAGCTTCCCGGCCCGTGGCCCGGGATGAACGCGTAGGCGTCATCGAGCTTCAACAGTTTGGTCTTGATGGCCGTTATCAGCGCGTCGTGATCGCCGTACGGAAAGTCGGTGCGCCCGATCGAACCCTGGAACAGCACGTCGCCCATCAAAATGAACTTGTGGGCGTGGTTGACGTAGACGAGTGAACCCGGCGAATGCCCCGGGCAGTGGAATATCTCGAACTCATGCGAGCCGATCACAAGCGTTCCGGGTTCGTCGAGCCAGCGGTCGGGGGTCACGTTGCGCGCCGCGAAACCGTATTCGCGACCCTGCTGTTCAAGTCCGTCTAGGAGAAAAGCATCGGCCCTGTGCGGCCCCTCGATTGCAACGCCAAGCAGTTCTTTCAATTCGGCGGCACCGCCGGCATGATCGATGTGGCCATGGGTCAGAACGATCTTTTCGGGCGTCATGCCGACTTCCGCAATCGCCTCGCGAATGCGGTCGACGTCGCCGCCGGGATCAACGACAGCGCCGGATCCGCTTTTTTCGTCCCAGATCAGCGTACAATTCTGCTGGAACGGCGTCACAGGAATGACGGCGGCTTTCATCGAGGGTTTTTTTGCTTCGCTCACTGGACTCTCCGGGTGGTGCATCTTCGATCAACCCGAGCAAACTCGTGCGCGTTCGTCAACTGCGGCTGGCGATGCCATCGGCAGACCATGCAATTTCGATTCGCTGTTAAGAGCAAAAAAAGCGGGGCTCGAAGCCCCGCAATTTGTCGTTGGAAGAGAGATGTCCGGCAGGGGTCAGGCGACCGCGGGCTCGTCGTCGGGATCGCGCAGCACGTAGCCGCGGCCCCAGACCGTTTCGATGTAGTGCTGTCCGCCGGTTGCGGCCTGCAACTTCTTGCGCAGCTTGCAGATGAACACGTCGATGATCTTGAGTTCGGGTTCGTCCATACCGCCGTAGAGGTGGTTGAGGAACATTTCCTTGGTCAGAGTCGTGCCCTTGCGCAGGCTGAGGAGTTCCAGCATCTGGTACTCCTTGCCGGTCAGGTGAACGCGCGCGCCGCTGACTTCGACGGTCTTGGTGTCGAGGTTGACCTTGAGCGAGCCCGTTGAAATGACCGATTGGGCGTGCCCCTTGGAGCGGCGCACAATGGCGTGGATCCGGGCGACGAGTTCATCCTTGTGGAATGGCTTCGTCATGTAGTCGTCGGCGCCGAAGCCGAGGCCGCGAACCTTGTCCTCGATGCCGGCCAAACCGGACAGGATCAGGATCGGGGTCGAGACCTTGCTGACGCGCAGCGCCTTCAAGACCTCGTAGCCGGAAATGTCCGGAAGGTTGAGGTCAAGCAGAATGATGTCGTTGTCGTAGAGCTTGCCGATCTCGACGCCGTCTTCGCCAAGTTCGGTCGTGAATACGTTGAAGCCTTCCGATCGCAGCATCAACTCGATGCTTTGCGCGGTCGCGCTGTCGTCCTCGATGAGAAGCACCCGCATGCCTGTTCCTCTCTCTTCCGATCCGCCGTCCCCGGATCGTTGTCCCGATTGCGAAGAGAACGCGATGACTCTCTTCCACAAATACTTCATTAGTGATTTACCACCTAGAGGTTAACAAAACCTAATAACCCCTTGCAGACAACGCATGTTTCAGCACACTCGTTCATGGTTGGCACACGATAAACGGCCTTGCCAAGCCACATGAAGGCAGGGCAAGGGATTGATACTTAACGAAAAACTCTGGAAATCCTACGGGTACGCAAGGTCGCGCAAGGCGCCGACTGGCGGATGGGGAACGTCATCGTCGCAGGCTTCGACAACACCAAGCCCGAGCGGCATCTGGTGCCGACTCGGGCTTTTCACCCCCTCAAACCCCAGCTTTGTCACTCCCATCCAGTAACATTTCAACAGTTATCATTATTCGCCGGACCGCCCTAGTGCTCATCGGGAGAAATTAGCCCGTGGACGGCGGGATTGGTACGCGAAGTCCGAGAGCGTGGCTTTAGCGCCACGTTAAGTGCCTGCGGCTAGAATGCAGTCTTGGATAGTTTCCTTAATGGTCAGCTTGACGTTCAGCCTGCTCTAGAGCAGGTTAACCTTGATGAGTGCATAGCGCACTCGAAGTTGAAACGTGGTTGGCATGGATCTTGATTATCAAACTCGGTGAGTGGTCGAATGAGTGAGGGGTACCGCGCCATGAAGTCCCGGGACAGCTTTGTTCGCGTCAAGCGTTTCGAACTGGACGAGAAGGCCCGCAGGGTCGACGAACTGCAATATATGATCCGCGATTTCGAGCAGCTTGCCGCCGATCTCGAGCGTCAGATCGCGGCGGAAGAAGACCGCACCGGCGTGCGCGATGTCGCGCATTTCGCCTATTCAACCTTCGCCAAGGCGGCCATGCAGCGTCGCGACAACCTGATGTCGTCAGCCGCCGAACTCCGCGCCAAGCTGGAATCGGCAGCGAAAGACCACGACGAGGCACGCGCCCAGCTTGCCCGCTACGACGGCGAGGACCACAGCGTCCGGGGCATCGCCGAGGGCGCGGGGGCCCGCTGACGGCGTTGATGCGATCCAAAAGCCGCAGTGCCGCCCTCTTTAATTGACGTATAGCGGTGTCAGGTGAATTGCCTGACGCCGCTTTTTCGTTCATGGATGTCGGATCACGACAACCAGCGCCCTATCCGAACAGCTAGAGAGTGATGGCATGCTGCGGGTCGCCGTGCTCAATCGATTTCTCGGGATCGCCGGCCTGACGTTGCTGGCTTGCGGGTGCTCGCCAAACGTCAAGCTTGAGGATCTGCAATCGGGAGCCACCGGGGCGATCGCGGCAATTCCCGCGGTCGCGCAGGCGCTTGTGCCGAAAGCCATCAAACCGCCGGTCGGCTCGACAACGGAAGTCTATACGCGGATAGCGCGCGGCGCCCTCACATGCTGGATGGGAGGCCTTGGTGGAATGCGCGAGACGCACCTTTTCCAGGCCGATGCGAAGCCCAGATCCGAAGGTGGCGCCGCGCAGATCGATATCCACGAACGCGTCGCGGATAAGCCCAACGTCCCCGGCCGCAGGGTGTTCGCCGTTTCGATCACACCGCTCGGCGAGGGCGCATCGGTGGTCTCAGACAACCTGGGGCTGCCCGCGATCAAGGGCGATGCCATGCGCGCTGACGTCGACAGGTGGGCAGCCGCCGAAGAGGGCTGCCTGGCAGAACCGATCACCGAAGGCTGGACGCCGCCCGAAGCCGAAACAAGCATGAATGCGGCCAAGCCGAAGTCATGAAGTCAAGCAGTTCAGCCGACACCGAATGGCGCGCCGAGGACAATCAATGCATGGGGTGCACCGGTGAAGCACGCGCCTCCAGACTCCTACTCGCGGTAATCCTGTAACCTGGTGGCGCGAAGTCCCGGCAGTCCGTGCTTCTCGATCGAGCGCTGCCAGGAAAGCAGTTCGTCGACCGTCAACCGGTAGCGGTCGCAGGCTTCCTCTATGCTCAGGAGGCCACCACGCACGGCTGCCACGACTTCTGCCTTGCGGCGGATGACCCAGCGCTTCGTATTGGTTGGTGGTAGATCGGCGACAGTCAGCGGACTGCCATCCGGGCCAATGACGTAGCGCACACGCGCTCTCATCTGTTTTTCGTTCATGGTACGCTTTACTCTTTTTTTGACGCCTACTACCTTGATAAACGAACGCGATTAAGAAGCGCCTAAATTCATCAGTAAACTTCGCATAACCAACTATTTTCCCAAGTATTGATCGAGACTATCAAATGTCTCGATTTCGAACTACTTGTACAGTTGGCGTCAACTTATCGACTAACCTTGGGCACTCCTTCAGATTCGCTTAAGTCTTGGTCGATATTGCTCATTGTGTACCGTGCGACCCATAGTGGTACAACCTGACTGTTGTCGTTCCCAAAGCAAATCCCAGGCCAGAACGTGAGCACTTGCATGTTTCGCGCCGATGCACCTAATGTCCTGATCCAGAAGCCCGGCCCGGCCCTTTAACGGTGGGCCTTTTGGCGGAATCCAGCCTGAATTCGCGTCACGAATCTGCACCGCTAAGCGACTTATGCTCACATTAAACCTCAATCCGCGAACCATAAGCCATGAATAACGCTGCAATAATATCCAATCCAGCAGGGCAGGCAAGGCGGCGCCGCATCGTCGTCGCGATGTCGGGCGGGGTCGATTCGTCGGTTGTGGCAGCGCTTTTGAAGCGTGCGGGTCACGAGGTGATCGGGATCACGCTGCAGCTTTACGATCATGGCGCGGCCACGGCGCGCAAAGGCGCATGCTGCGCGGGACAGGACATTCATGACGCCCGGCGCGTCGCCGAAGCGCTCGGCATCCCCCACTACGTTCTCGACTACGAAGAGCGCTTCAAGCGGGCGGTGATCGACTCGTTTGCCGACAGTTATGTCGCCGGTGAAACGCCGATTCCGTGTGTCAATTGCAATACGCAGATCAAGTTCAAGGACCTTCTCGAAACCGCAACCGAGCTTGGCGCCGAAGTGCTGGCAACCGGCCATTACATCCGCCGGCGCGATGGCGAGCACGGACCGATCCTGGCACGCGCTGAAGATGCGGATCGCGACCAGAGCTATTTCCTGTTCTCGACGACGCGCCAGCAACTCGACAAGTTGTGGTTCCC
>JAHJQI010000071.1 GCA_018819265.1 Alphaproteobacteria bacterium | reverse complement strand
CCACGGACGGGCCGGCGATAACGCACACAAACATCCGTGGCTCTGACTACTTCCATTGACGTCCTCAAGTAGCCGATAGGCGATAGGACAAGAAAGAGGAGACGATAATGCTGACCCATCCAACACTCGATCAGTTGAAGACTTTGAAGCTTAACGGCATGGCCGACGCCTTCGTCGAGTTGCAAGGCAATGAAGCCAGCGACGACCTCAGCCACGCCGAAGCGAGATCGCTCCCCACGGCCCGTGCCAGCGCCAGCATGGCAAAGGCACGGTCACGCTCGCCCAGCCGGATATGCGCAATAGCCGCAAGGTCGCCAAATCCCTGCAGCGACCCAAGCAAGGACCGCTGCTGCGCCCGTGACAATCCGGCCAGCGCCAGCGGCTGCACGCCCTCGATGAGATCGTCTGCCAGTTCCGCCAGATGCCGCCAGTCTTCCGGGCTATGCGCCATTCGGCCTAATGTCCGGCACAGGCTGGCCGTGGTCTCGGCCCATTGCGGCGGATAAATCTCACGCCGGTATTCTTCCAGCGCAGCTTCAAATGCGCGGCGTGCCGCAATCCGGTGATCCTGCGCGTTCTCAAAATCCGCAAGACGCAGATGCATTTTCCCGCGCGTCTGCTGCCAGTACGCCCAAAGCTGCGGCCTTTCCTTTCTCGGGAAATCGTGCTCCAGGCGCTCATAATGCCCAAGCGCCAGAGCCATCTGAGCGGCGTCGCGCTCGATCTCGCCCAGACGAAATTGCACAGCAGCCCGATGCGCCGCAATGCGCGCTAGCAGATAGGGCTGGGCCGCTGCAGCAAACCCGGCCTGCGCCTGCTCATAGAAACGGAGCGCTGCGCGCAAATCGGAAGCGCGCCTCTCCATCTCGCCAAGCAGCTGCGCATTGGTTCCCAGCTGACCGTAGCTATGCGCCCGCTGCTCTGCCGTAAACCGCGTTTCATTCGCCGCGTCTAACTGCGTCACCAGCTGCGCGTGCGCACGGCGAAGTCTGCCCGAATCTCTGGTGATACCGGCCAGCAGCTGCTCCGCATGCATGATGTTCGTACAAATGCGGAGCCACAGATTTGGCTCGCTCTCCAGGGGGCGTGCCGCAAGCGCGTCCTGATACGCCGCGATGGCCTTGAGAATAAGGCCCGGATCGCTCTGAAGCTCCCCCACCAAGGCAAGCGTTGCCCCAAGGCTGTTCTTTGCCCTCGACCAGAGCGGAGCTTCCTTGCCCGTGTTGCCCAGAACGTTGGCCGCGGCCTCATAGGTGGCGGCAGAGCGCTCGTAAGCTGTGCGATCATTGTTGATGAGCCCGATTCCCTGCAGCGCAAAGCCCAGATCCGCCTGCAATTCCGCCCAGAGCGCCCGCTCGGTCTCTTTATCGGTCGCCGCAATACACCGCTCGTACGACCGGACGGCTTGATCGAGATGCTCCAGGCTCCCGCGCCCCTGACCAAGGATGGCCAGGACGCTTCCACGATTTTTGAGGGCCTTGCGCCAGCCTTCCCGGTTGCCAAGCGATTGGTAGGCGAGGCCAGAGCGAAGGAATGCCTTGGCTGCCAGCGCCTCTTTGCCCCCGCTCCGAAAGAGTGCAACCGCCCGCTTGTATTGAGCCTCGGCATAGCCGCGCCGGAAGTCCTTCGAGCCTCCATAATCCCGATCGCCTTCCAGGACCCGGATCAGCGCGTCGGCCCAGAACGCCTCCGGCGTGTCATCCAGCGACGGACGCATAGCGCGGAGCTGGGCAAGCCACTCCGCCGATCCTCGCTGTCTCAGAAGGCCCGGAACGCTTCTCTCAAACGCCTGTAGTGACAGACCGGCCAGCCGTTCGATCAGCGTTTGCAGATCGCGCGTCTCCACGCTAATCCCCCCGAGAATTGAAGCTGCGCAGACTTATCGCCCAGAGGTAAGCTCACCGCCAGTCGTTGGAGCTAAAAAACACGGCCACCTGTCCTCCATGCCAGATATCAAGGAATTCTCGGCTCGCCAGGCCGCGCGCCTCAAAACACGGCTCATCGCCTACCGCGCCCTTGCCAGCCGTTCCGGCGCGCCGCTCCCGCTCATAAGGCTCATCCACGAAATCGGTGATTCCGAAGCCGCCCATATCTGGCTGCGCATTCCCGGTGAAGAGCACGACGATTCGATCTGGGATGAGAACGCCTCGCCGGTACGAACGGAACGCGCCGACAAGGGCGCCCCGATGACCACCAACGTCCTGCAGAAATGGTTCTCGGGCGAACTTGTCACGCGCGGACGTGGCGCAGCCCGCATGCGCGTGCGCCATTTCACGACGCCATCCCCAAACAACCTGATGGCGATTTACGCTTTCCTGCAGGAAAAATGGTTCATCACAGATCCCGAACTCGCCGAAGACCCCTGGCCGCACGCCGTTATCGCGACCACGTTTTGCAGCTATCTTAAAGCTCAGAATGGCAACGCCGGCACGGACGGCGCTGCGGGTGCTTTGGGAGAATTCTATACCGCCAACGCAACCGGGCGGGACATCATCATCCGGCGCATCTCCATAACCGAGCGCGGGCTCGGGGCAGCCGTCGCGGCTGAAGAGCGCGTCATGATCTTTGCGCGCAGCGCACTCACCGCAACGTCATCTGCGACCACCATTGACCTCCATCGTCCCCGCGCTGTCGCGGTGCTGGACGGATGGGGGTTCGCCAGCGGCACGCAGCTCTCGTTGTTCACGCACGGCCAACCAGAAACGCATCCGGTCTGGCACACGTACAATGCCATCAATCGCCGGCAGGAAGAGGACGGCAGTGCGTCATTGGAACTGGCGACCCTGACCATGCGCGCCGGGGAGGCCGCATCGCTTTCCCAGGGGGTCGTAACGAACAACCCTGCCGCCTTCATCGATCAAACGCTTGCGCTCCTGAAATCGCAAGGCACGCGCATTCAAGGCCCCCGCATCAAGCTGCTCCGCCCCTCCCATCTGCCGACAATCGAACCCGAAGTTTTTGCATTGCTTGCCGGTTGCTTTTCTTATGATACGCCCACGCGAATGGATTGGGAGCGCTTTGCACTCCTCGCCGGTATTGTCCAAAACATCAACGCCCGGGCCCCCGACACCGGCTCAACGATCCTTCACCTCATGGCGCAAACGCTAAACCGCCCGGCGATCAAAACACTACTCAAGCGAAAGGATCTCGATGTCCTCGCACGGGACAACGACGGGTATTTTCCATCGCAGCGGGCGCTTGAAACAGATTCACGCTCGGCCGTCGGGCATTATCTGCTGAAGAAGGAAATTGCGGCTGCCCAGTCTCGCGGGTTTGACTACGCGAAGGCAATCGCCGCTATACCCCTCACGCCAGTGCAATTTTGACAACGACCTTCCGGATTCGGTAAAATATATTCAGACAAAAGATTAAGGGTGTGGATGGGGGATCGTCCTGATATTGACGAACAATTAAGCCGGACATTCGAAAATGCGAGGCGCCGGGAGGATTTCGACGACTTCCATAACGAGATGGCTGGCCGTGAAACCGGGCGTATGCGCCGCTTCCTCAGCGCGGAAGCGCATGAAGAACGCCGTGGCAAACGCGGCAGCGACGGCCGCGCCGAGACACTCTCCCGCCTGCAATTGCTCCTCGCATCCAACCCCGCATACGCTCGGATTTATCAGGGCACCTTCGATGCGCTGCGCGATGCGGAAGACGCCACGGAACGGGCTATGGCCAGGCTCGCGGCCGCGTTGCAGACGGCGAAAACCAGGCTCCAACAGACAAGGGACAGCGCCGCCAGGCTGCCGGAGGGCACGCGCGTGTTCCGGGACAAACACGGGCGCGTCGTGACCGAGCATGGCGATCCGTTGCCGGACGAGAAGGCCGCCGCCATCCACTGGCGCGGCGACGAACCGGCTTACGAGCAGTTTTTAGAAGAGCGTGAGTCTGTGACAGACAGAGTCACGCGCCTTGAAGCGCTTCAAGGCTATCGCGTCGATACGCTGGGCCGCATCCGCGACCGGATGAGTGACGAGAACAACCCGCCGACCTCTCAAGAATTGCAGCGCTTCGACCGGGAGATCAAAGAAAAGATGCCCGAACCCGTACGGCGTGAACTCGCGCCTCCGGCCGCGCAAACTCCGATCGTCACCACCAGCCTTACAGCAGATGATGTCCCAAAGTTGTGACCGCTAACGGGGCGAGTACCTGAACGGACCACACGCTTTCTGCAGCACGGCGAGGACGACTCCGGTCGGATGATGATTGAGGAATCGCCGCATGGCATCGAGTACGGGCTGGTACCCGTCTCCAACGTGCTTCGCGGACCAGGCATTGAGACAATCGGCCTGGCTCCGAGAGTTCTCGCTGGCGATCAGACTAGCCATGACAACGGAACTATTGATGAAGCTCTTCTGCGAATCCGCCGGGTAGGTCAGGAACTTCGAACTCTTGAAGTCTTCCGCCGCCGCGCCTGATGCGAGGCTGAATACGATGGCACTCAGGGTTGATATTGCTCGTGCTTTTCTGCTCAACATAAACGATCGTTATTGCAGAGGAGGAAAAACTAGCACGAGCATGGCAACTGGACATTTGAAAATCGGCGGAACGCCGCCAATTCATAGCGCTAGCACGAGCGCCGAAGACACCTCGACAAAAGGGATCGATTTTGGCGAGGTGACGACATGACGAACGTCTTGTTCCCGAACATCGAAGTCGCCGGACGGCGCATCGGATATGCGCGGGTCTCGACCCAGGACCAGAAGCTACGCATGCAGCTCGACGCCCTAAAAGCCGTGAGTTGCGACGAGATTTTCACCGATCACGGCGTCTCGGGCGGCAAGGCAAGCCGGCCGGGTCTCAACGCGGCACTGGCCGTGCTCAAGCCGGGTGACGTGCTGGTCGTCCTCAAGCTCGACCGGCTTGGCCGCTCGGTCCAGCATCTCTCCGATCTGCTTGTGCGGTTTCAACGCGAGGGCATTCATTTCTGCTCGCTGGCCGAGGGCATCAACACCACCACGCCCGGCGGCAAGCTGATTTATCATGTCTTCGCCGCCGTCGCCGAGTTCCAGCGCGACATCATCCGCGAGAACACGGCGCTAGGACTCGAGGCTGCTCGCCAACGCGGCAAACAGATCGGCCGGCCGCACGCCCTCAGCATCGATGACATTCTCGCCGGTCATGAACTGGTGATGCAGAAACGGCTGTCAATCTGCGAGGTCGCGAAGCGACTCAACGTCTGCCACGCGACAATGACAAGAGGATTCAAGCGGGCGGGGTTGGAGATGGTGCATTGAGGACCGATCACCGGCGGGCAAGACGAATAATTATCAAAAGCGGCATGTCTGCCTTAGCCGGAAATAATAGGGACCGGCGAAACAACACCAAACGGAATGCATCGAACCGTACGCAATGATGTCGGAAAAAGTGCAAAGGCGGGATACCTAAAGGGACCATCGAACCCTCCGTAAGAAATTACGCCAGCATCTGTGCCTAACGGCAAGAAAAAATTGCTTGGCAGGACGTTCGAGCCGTCAATCCGCTAACGCCGACGATGTTGGTCGCCAGTGACGATCCTCGGCGATCAGAGTGTTGGCGATGACCACGAGCTTGCGGGCAACAGCGATCAGGGCGACTTTCCGGTTCTTGCCTTCACGCACGAGCCGCCTGTAAAAGCTGCCCATCGGTCCGTCACGGCGCGATAGCCCGACTGCGCACATGTAGAGCATGTTGCGCAGATTCTGACGTCCACCGCGTATCGTGCGCATTCCTCGCATCGCACCGCTGTCCCTGTTCATGGGCGCGAGTCCGGCTAAGGCTGCGATCTCTCGGCTGTTGGCTCTCCCCAGCTCATCCAAATCGGTCAGAAGCGTCGTTGCCGTGACGACTCCGATTCCGGGGATGGATGTGAGGATCTCAAAACGGTGACGAATATCGTCCTGCGTTTCGATGACCGCTTCGATCTCGGCTTCCAGCGCACGTTGCTGTCGTTCGCACAGGCGGATGCGTGTCCGTATCTGGCGCGCTGCCAGCGGATGATCCGTGGTGTGGAGCTGACGGCTGAGCGTGCTCATTTCATCAATCACTTGGCGGCGAGCGACATTAAGGTCGCGAAGCGCCTTATGATGGTCTGAGGGAGGCACTGTGGGCTGAGGCTGCATCAGCGCGGCGAACCGCGCCAGGACTTCCGCATCGATCGTATCGGTTTTTGCGAGCTGTCCGAGGGCATCGGCAAACTTGCGGCTGCGATATGGATTGATCACGGCGACGTTAAGCCCGGCTTCGTGCAGCGTGCGATGCACGAGCTGGTGGTATTTGTTCGTTGCCTCCAGTGCGACTAACTGCACGTCGAAGCCCTCACAAAGCTTGACGATCTTGGCAATTCCGCTCTTATCGTTCGTAACGCGAGATTTCACGCCGACTGGATGGACGAAAATGTCCAAACGGGACTTACCAACATCGATACCCAAGTGTACGCGAGCAAGTGGTTCATTTATCTTTTCTGGCATTCGAGACATGAATAGCATTCTCCTTCATCTGTTCAGATCAATAAACTTGCGCGATCCGATCCGGCTGGCGGGCGGCACTAAAATGCCCATGATGTGACGATCCAGATCGCGCGCCGAACAAAATCATCCGACAACCCCATTCTTGCAAAATAGGGCTTAAGAGAGAATGCCAGATGTGTGCTGTCATACAGCACCATCTGGTCTCGTCGGCTCTCGCCTCCTCGGGAAGGGGGCCCGCTGCGCGCCCCCGTTCCATCCCCCCGGCCAGCGATGTATAGAGTGCTCATTCAGTAGCTCGGGTGCTCAATGCCGAGCCGACAGGAGGACAACGATCATGCTGCTTCGCCTGCTTGCTTATTTCTTTCCGTCCTTCGCGCGCAATCTCCCGCCTGAAGTCCCCATGTTCCGCTCAGGCGATATCGAGTTTGGCTTTTACTACAAACTCGGCCCCGACGGCCGCACGCCCGTCCCCTGTACATCAAAACAGGCTAGTGAATGGTTTGAGACTGCTGACGCCGAGCGCATCGTTCGCAAAACTGATATTGGCGAACATCGCGTCTCCACCGTTTTTACCTCCACCGTTTATGACTTTGATGAACACGGGCCCTTCCTTTTTGAGGCGATGGTTTTAGAAGGACCATTCTACGGATCTCTTTCGAGAACACGAACATGGGAGGAATCAGAGATCATGCATGAAGAGTTCTGCGCTCATCTCCGCGATGACACGTTTGAGGAATGGGCGCGCAACAATCCTCGCGTAAAAACCTGACACCATTGGCAATTCGCGAAGCAGCCGAAAGTGGGCGCCCCGATTTCTGACTCCGCGAATATCGGCCTCGGCGGTTCGTTCGAATCGCCCTATAATCGTGTCAATATCATTTTTATGAGGCATGATGACAATGGTCACCAAGAAATCCGAGAGCACTGGAAAAGCTGCCGCGTCAGCGGCAGGCAAAACATTGCATAATCCCAAAGCAAGCAAGGCGGCGAAATCGGCCGCAGGTTCGGCGCTGGCGCAACACGGTACCAAGGACGTAACCAGCGCGAGGGCCGCATCGGCGGCAGGCAAGACGCTGGCCAATCCGAAAGCCGGCAAAGCGGCAAAGTCCGCTGCGGCCTCCGCGCTCACGCAGAAGCCCGGCAAGAAAAAGCGTTAGCATGACGCCGGGCCGATGAAGATCAGTAAACTTGAAGCCGCGCGGCGTCAGCTCGTCACCAGCATCCGGCTGCTTTTCGAGGACGCCGACAGCATTTCAGTCTACACGCTCGCCCATGCCTCCTGGGAGGTGCTCGATGCCCTGTGCAAGCACGAGGGCAAGTTGCGGTTTCGCGCAGAGATGTCCGGCGCAAACAGGATGAGCGAGAAAGCGATCAAGAAGATTGCCAGCCACGGACGGAACTTTTTCAAGCACGCCGATAATGACCCGGAAGATGTGCTCGAAGATTTCGACGACACGCTGAACGACCACGTGCTGATCGCTGCGACGATGGACTACAGCGTCCTAGCCTCCTCCAAACCAATGGAGGTCCAGCTCTATCCGCTCTGGTACTTCGCCGTGTACCCGGAAAAGCTTCTGCTCCCCGCAATGAACGACATCCGGGATGCGTCCGACCAGTTGTTCCCTGGCCTCTCATCGGCGCCACGGGATCGGCAGAAAGCAGCTGGCCTCTCGGCGCTCGTCCAGTCCCTCCGCGACAAAAGCCTCATGAGCCATCCCTCCACAGACCGTTCGTCGATGCGGGCCATTGCACCCAGCGAGCGTCCCCACTAGAGCATGATCTTCGTTCATATTGTGCACGACTGTGCATCACTGCGCGCAAAGATGCATATATGTGTAATCTCGCACTTGATTGTGCAAATTTGCGTTTGCTTGTAGATTACAGCGACTCTGGTCTGGAGCGCAGAACATGCCAGCAGCTACCAAACGACTGAATACGACGATCGATCGACGTCTCGCAGATCGCCTGGAGCGGGAGACCGACGGTCGGACCCCAAAGCTGCCGAAGCGCTATGTCGTTGAATTAGCTTTACAAAGACTGTTTGACGCGGTCGACAAGGGTCAACTGGAGTTGGAGCTGGGCAGTGGAAAGCAATAAGAAGAAAATGAAGCCCAAACTTCCAGTCATTTCACTTTTCAGCGGCGCAATGGGACTAGATCTTGGCCTGGAGGCCTCGGGACTCGAGGTCGTGTTAGCGCTCGAAAGCGGCCGATTTCCTGCTGAAACCATTCGTCTCAACCGGCCAAATTTGCCGCTTATCGACCGCCCCATCGAAGACGTCACTACCGAAGAAATACTAACCAAGGCAGGACTCAAGCCGGGAGAGGCATTTGCTGTGGTAGGCGGACCCTCCTGCCAAGTTTTCAGTACGGCAGGCCAACGACGTTCGCTGGGCGACCCTCGCAGCACGATGTTCAAGCACTTCGTCCGAGTGATCAAAGAAGCTCAGCCCAAGTTCTTCGTCATGGAGAATGTACGCGGGCTGATTTCGGCGGCTGTTCGGCACAGACCGCTGTCTGATCGAGGACCCGGCTTCCCGGCTCTCCACGAGGACGAGCAACTGGGATCGGCGTTTAAAGTTGTTGTCTCGTCGCTCCGCGAGCTCGGATACTACTGCGTGTTTGATGTCCTAAATGCCGCCGACTACGGCGTTCCGCAGACGCGTCAACGCCTCGTCATCCTCGGAAGCCGCGACGGTAAGAAATTGCAGATGCCTGAGCCGTCTCACCACGAGGCGGGGAAAGGGGGATTAAAAAGGTGGAAGACACTTGGGGACGCCATCGGGCGGCTCAACGAGAAGGAACCTGAGTTCTACACTTTTTGTCCGGCCAAAGAGCAGTATCTCAAACTTGTTCCAGAGGGAGGGAACTGGCGCGACCTTCCAGTAGCCATGAAGCGCACCGCGCTTGGAAGTGCATTTGATTCCTGGGGCGGACGCTCCGGATTCTTCCGCAGGCTTTCCATGAGCGAACCAAGCCCTGCGCTGACCACTCGACCTGACAGCAAGGCAACGACACTTTGTCATCCCACAGAGCTAAGGCCACTTACTGTCGGCGAATATGCCCGCATCCAGCAGTTTCCTGCGCACTGGGATTTTGCCGGGCCAACACGCAAGAAGTATGAACAGGTTGGCAATGCAGTCCCAATTGGACTAGGCAAGGCGGTTGGCAAAGCATTGATTGCTGCCGCATCTACCCGACTTAACCCAAACCGTCTCGGGCGCATGGAATGCTACAATCTCGACCTACTGGCAAAGTTGTCCCGTAGGCCGAAAACTATCGTCAATCCACCCCGCATGCGCGGTGACACGGAGACGAACACAATCTCGGATTGGTATGGCGACCACCCCAGGTTCAGAGAGGATGCACTGGACTATGCTCCGCCGCATCTGGCCGACGAACTAAGAGAGCTGGTTTCCATCCCACGTAAGAGGTCTGCACCCAAGTCCGCCGAGCGCCATGCACACATTGCCAACGCGCAGAGAACGAGTCGATCGCGTGGTCCTAGCCCGAAGAAGCTAATACGGCTCGACGCGGCTGAATAATAAAGACAAGAAGCTCGGCGAGCTTCACTTGATCGATCTCACGTCGGAAGAGTGAGAACAGATTATCTGCGCCGCAATAGCGTTGCCGCAGCTCGGATGTCTGAGAGAAATGTCTCACGCGTCATCGGCGACACTACCACATCGCCCAGAAGATCCTGTGCTGCACGTTCTTTGCGAACAAGGCGCTCGTACTCGCCGATTTCAATGGAGTCGTCACACAGCATCACGACATATTCGACCGGCCGGGTCTGGCCACGGCGGTGGATGCGATCGAGGCTCTGAAGGTAGTGTGCTGCCTGATTGGAAAGGGACTCGTAAATTGCGAAGCGTGCCCGGTGCAGGGTCAAGCCAGCCCCTGCTGCTGCCGGGTTCGCTACGAAGATACGGGTCGCATCGTCTTGCTGAAACCGGCTCACGGCCTCCTGCCTTACTCTTACGTCGGTAACTTGCCCGTCGTAGCGCACAGCGCCGTATCGTGCGTAGCGGTTTACAATAGCCGTGACGGAGCCGGTGTAAAAAGACCAGATGACGACCTTCTCGCCCTCCCGCTCAACCAGTTGTTCGATGAGGCCATCCAGCACCGTCAGCTTCGCCGGAGTCTCCGCGTAGCCAGGCGAGAAGGCCGCTGGATTCGAGCAGATCTGAAGCAAGGCCGCGCGCCTAGCGAGGAAGTTTGTGATCTGCCTTGAAAACCCCGCTTCGTCGATATTCTCCACGTCAGTAAGCAAGTCGCCCAAAGCTGTCTCGTAGAGCCGCTTTTGCTCTGCCTCCATCGGTACAAAGAACCGCTGAAAACTTTTAGCCGGAAGGTCGGGCAATACATCCGACTTAAGGTGGCGAACAAAAAGCCCGCGCTCTTCGATTGCAATCTGCACGACCGGGGCCGCTTCCTCCCGATCCTTCGGTACGTCAATGCCGTCGAACGCCAACCCAAAGTCCACGAGATTGAACTGCTGAACGAGATCGTTGGGAGCATTGGGCGCAGGCGTACCGCACAAGACAAACGCTCTGCCAGCCCATTCCCTCAATCGGCGGAGCGCTCTTGTCCGCTTTGCGTCTAGCGACTTTATGAAGAATGACTCGTCAATGGCCAGCACAGTTCGGCCCGGACGCGCCCGCATCAATGCTCGCAGCTCATCCTCAAATGAGATGGCCGTTTCAAAATTGGTGATAAAGATGTCAGCACCGCTTGCGAGCGCCAAGTGCTTTTCCCTCTTCGCCCCTGTAAGTAGCGCCGGCCGGTAGAGGTCGCCCCGGAACCTTTGGATGTCTTTCGGCCACTCTCCGATCATGCTCTTGGGCGCCACGATTATAGCGCAATCTGCCTCGTCGCGAGCGACCAGCAGATCGAAAGCGTATATGAACGTGACCGTCTTGCCAGCGCCCTGTTCATCAAAAACGCATAGACCCGGAGCGTCTGGAATCGTCATAGCGGCAACGTTGACGATTTGGTGATCATCAAGCGTTTCCAAACCGGTGCTGTCTTCAATCAAGGTTCTGGCATACGTCGCGCCGCCGGCTTTGATGTCTCTAACCTGTCCCAAGACCCGGTCAAACTGCGTGGCCGCACGTCGACGATTCTCCACAAATCGGATGGCATCTGCCGACCAAGCCAGATCCAACGCCTGGTTCGTGCCGTCGAAATCCCTTGCTCCACAAGCCGCCAGGCGGATTCCATCTGCAGAGCGCGAGACCTGTGCGGCATCAACTCCGACGGTGCGCTGCAACCTGCGCAGCAACTCCGTTGCCTCCGACCGTTCTCTCGCCGTCAAATACAGTGCATCCAACGACTCGCCGACCCTTACATCAGCCGCAAGCGGCTGCAACTTAGGCATGAGCGCCATCGCCCGAACCACCCCCGATATTGTCGTCTCCAAGGTAGTTCTCCACGAGCTTCAACACATTGTGCAATGCCATCAGATTTTCAGCGGTAACCGCGCCGGGTTCATCCGGCTTGAAGGACTTGACCGGCAGATCGGCGAACCATTCGGCGAAGACACGAATGCGCGTATTCGCTCCTGCCTGGCGTTGCTCGGCCCTGTTGGTCCGCGCCAGGCTGATCGCGTCGTCCACAAGCTCGCGCGCAACTTCGAGATCCGGCTGCTCGCGCGCCTGGCGCAAAACGCCCACGGCTTCGTCGTTCTGGGCGACGTGCTTTAGATCCCGGATACGCTTCCAGTCCTGGAACTTGTTTTCGTACAAAAGGTCGAACACCAAGTTCTTGAAGTTCTCGTCCGCATTGAGCGCCCAGTTCACGCCGCCGGGGTTCTTTCCCTTATTGAGCTCGTCGAAATATTGGAACTTGTCGGCTGCCCGGTGCTTGGCAGCATACTGATCCTTGTTTCGATCGTTGACGTGGTAATCCTCGAACTCGGTCGCGAGCTTGACCATGTTGATGTACCGACTGACCTCATCCGTTGCCAATGCAAACCGGCGCGCGATGCTCTTGCGGATCTCCTTCTGACGCGAGGCTGTTGGGTTGGCGCGAGGCTCCAGCGCAAGGAGCCCTTCCCACTCGTCGTAGACCTTTCTGGCCTTCACATATTCCGGCCAGTCCTGCTTGTAGTCCGGCTCAAAGTTGAGAGAGACAATCACGGAATCACGATCCGACTCCGTCGCATGCGGGGTCAGCTGCCATACCTTCAGCCATTCCGCGCGTTGGCGCTCCTCGGCGGTGAAGGTCGTGCTATTGAGTATCAAATAGCACGCTGTCACACGCCGATTGCCATCCAGCAGGGTCCCATCCGTATCAATGATTGGCGGCTTCCGAACGCCATTGACCGCTATGCTCTTGGCTAGGCTTTGGATGCCGAACTGATCAACCTCATCAATACCGGCCAAGGGCATGCTACCCTGCATGATCGCCAGCAATTCCTCCGCATTAGGTTTGCGTCCGTATGCCTGCTGGAACTGGTTGAGATGAATATCCAGCCGCTCGTTGCCGTCCCAAAGCTTGATGTCGCGGGTTCGGATGAACCCTTCCGTGACGGCGACTTCACGCTCGTGAAAGACGGGGCTTGGGCGCACAGCCTGCGGTTTGATCCCATTGTAGGCCTGCAGTTCAACCATCACTGCAGGTTCATCGTCGTGGTCGTGCGCTGCATCTCCATCGCCGTTCTCTTCGATCCTCTTCCGAGTCTCTTCAATACGGCTTACCAGCGCTTCGATACTGCGATCGAGCACTGCGACGGTGTGCGGGTCGCGCCTTGCATCAGCACGCTCGCGAATGACTTTCACGACCCGCGTTAGCAGTGCCGCCGCCTCGTCGGGCGACAGTGGTGCATCCAGACCTTCTTGCAAGATCTCCTCGACCACCCCCCTCACATCGGTCGATAGATCGCGGGCGGAGGCCAGGAGCGTTGCAAACTCGACGGCGATATCGTTCTTCATGATCTATCCTCTGCGCTTTCTGTTGGGTCTGTCTCTGAGATCTCTTCAGGGAACTGAACGCCTGCCCTCTCCGCTTCGCGCCTCAGACGCGACAATCCTCGCGACACCAATGTACGTGCCGCGGCCTCGGTAATTCCCAGCGCTTCGGCGACTGTGCTGGCCGGTAGATCGGGTACTCCCTGTTCTGCCGCATCGATCACGATCTCCATTACGTTCACTACTTGTCCTGTGCCGATCCGAGGAAGCATCTCTCTGGCAAGCCGCAGCGCTTCACGGCGGCGATACTCGGCCAATTCATCGGAGGCCTTTCTCTCGGTGGCATCTTCGTGAGGATGCGCGGGTACCTCCGGAAACCCACCGAAATACGCATCGCGGTTACGGTACTCGTTCGTCCATCGGTCGCTGGCGGTGTTATTGGCAACCTTCCAAAGCCAAGCGCCCAGATCCCTGGCACCTTTGCCCCGCGTTGCTGCGTCATAGGCGGCGTCGATTGCCAAGGCGACGCAATCATCAAGCTCCGTTCGGGGGATGCGATTTCCCCATTGCTTCTGCAACCGCCGAGACAGTCCGTCCGTGAAACGGCTTTCAAATAACGCTTCCAGCATGCCAGCGGGATCGCGTTTCGCAGCGGCCTCGCCAGCCTTCTGAAGTAAGGCACGTGCATCTGGTGTATTGGTCGAAGACGCCAAGGCCGCCATCCAAGCTCTGGAGTGTCACGGCAACCGAGGCGATCGGCTACCTTCCCCCAGTAGTCTGGAAGCGAAACAGCTTTGCGATGCAGCGTCGGTTCGGTGTCCACCGGAATTAACGGACCGAGCAGATTTATGGGCCCCTGGACTGGCTTGCTCTGGGTCCCACCAAAAACCAGGGTGTTCGGCGGGCCTGTTGCCCTTACGCCCTCGCAGCTTTTGCCGCTGTGCCATCTGCTCATGGTGTCAACCCCGCTCGCTGGCGCTTCGGGGGTATGACACCGCAGCCGGCCATCGGCTGGCTGCTCTTAGCGACGGGCAGGCTCCGAAAACCAGACACACGCATGTTCTCGGGCGTGCTTAAAATGATGATGGCTGTGATTCCGGGCTTGGGCGTCTCCCGGACCAATCGTCCGGGACCAGGCTGTCGTGAACCGAGCCTGGCTTAGGGCCAGTCTCGGCCCTTCGGGCTTTCATCCTTGACGCTTGCAGACGGGCGAAACGCGCGCCTTACCCCCAGTTACGGAAAGTATCCAACATATCCTTCCCCATATTGCCACAACTGTATCGCCGCCGCGGGGAGTTGCCCTCGCGGCGCGGGGAAGGACTGCCGCCGCCATGACATTCAATCTCAATAAATATCTTCCGGAGCTTGAGGAATTTGACCTCAGCCCAGAGCAAAAGACCGCCATGCTTGAGGCGCTGTGGAGCGTTGCCGAAGCCGTTGCCGATCTCGCCCACGGCGTGCACGCCACGCAATTATTGCCGAGCGCAAACGATAATGATTCATTGTGCAATAACAATGTGATAGACTTCTTTGAGCTAGCCCGGAACGATCCGATCCTGGACGAATACGCCGATCTCCTGCGGCGCCTTGAGGCTGCCAACGATAACGACAACAACAAGCAAGAAGAAGGAGGCCCGTAGCCATGAGCACCGCAAACACCAAAACCAACACTGACCCGACAATGCTGCCGCTCGCGGCCGTCATCTATTGCCGCGTCTCCAGCCGCGCCCAGCTTAAGGAAGGCGACGGCCTCGCCTCGCAGGAAACGCGCTGCCGCGAATACGCGCGCCACAAGGGCTACGCAGTCGCCGAAGTCTTTCGGGATGAAGGCGTTTCGGGCGGTCTCATCGACCGCCCCGGCATGCAAATCATGCTGGCTTACCTCAAGAAGCAGCGCCAGAAGGCCGATCACATCGTCATCATCGATGATATCAGCCGCCTTGCCCGTGGACTGCAAGCTCATATTGAGCTGCGCGCCGCCATTGGCGGCGCTGGCGCCAAGCTGGAAAGCCCCTCCATTGAGTTCGGAGATGATTCTGACAGTGTGCTGGTTGAGAACCTATTAGCCTCCGTCTCCCAGCATCAGCGCCAGAAGAACGCCGAGCAGGTCGTCAACCGGATGCGCGCCCGGTTCCTGAACGGCTATTGGGTGTTCTGCGCCCCGTTCGGCTATCGCTATGAGCGTACCGGCCATCACGGCAAGATGCTTGTGCCCGATGAGCCCAAGGCCTCGATCGTTCGCGAGGTTCTGGAAGGCTTCGCCTCCGGCCGCTTTGCCAGCCAGATGGAGGTGAAGCGCTTCCTCGACAATCATCCAGACTTCCGGCGCAAATACAGCAAGACGATCTACCTGCAGAAGATCCGCGAGCTGCTGGAACGCTCCGTCTATGCCGGCTACATGGACGCCCCCAAATGGGGCCTCAGCCAGATCGAGGGCAAGCACGAGCCGCTTATCAGCTTTGAAACGCACCGGCGCGTATTGGAGCGGCTACGCAAGCCCGTGAGCGCCGCGACGCGCCAGGACACCTCGGAGGATTTCCCCTTGCGGGGCATCATCACCTGCGGCGGATGCGGACGCACGATGACGGCTGCCTGGTCAAAAGGGCGGAGTGCCCGCTACGGCTACTATTTCTGCCAGACCAAGGGCTGCGAGGACTCCCGGAAATCTATTCGGCGCGAAAAGCTGGAAGGTGAGTTCGAAGCCATCCTTGGCCATCTGCGCCCTTCAGAGAAGATCCTCACCATCTTGAACGGCATGCTGCGGGAGACCTATGACGCGCGGAGCCGGAGCGGCAACGAGCGCGCAAAGGCCCTAAAGAGCGAGCTGGCCGTCGTCCAGCGCAAGTCTGCGCAACTGATGGATCGTCTCGTCGAAACGGACGATGCGGGACTCGTCGCCGCCTATGAGCAGCAGATCCGAAAGCTGCATGCCGAGCGCATCGTGCTGGAGGAAAAACTGGCCGCACCGGGCAAGAAGATGCCGAGCTTCGATGAAAGTTATCGAACCGCCCTTAGCTTCGTCGCAAACCCCAGAAAACATTGGGATTCCGGACATCTTGCCGCCCGCAGACTCGTGCCAAAGCTCCTGTTTGGTGGCACCGTGCCATACAAGCGGAATCTCGGTTATCGAACCGGCGGAATCGCCCATCCATTCAGGGCTCTCCGGCTGGTTCACGAGGGCAAGTATGATTTGGTGCGGACGGCGGGATTCGAACCCGCACGATGTTGCCATCTCAGGATTTTAAGTCCTGTGTGTCTACCAATTCCACCACGTCCGCGAGCCGGTTCAGACTTATGCAGAACTCAGGGGGGCGGTGCAATCACCCCCTTGCGATGGTGTGACGGGGCGGCCGTGGAGAATTGCCGCGCGAAGCAGGACAAAGAGCAAGAGGGCGTTGAGGAGATGCCACCACAGGTGCGTGCCAACCTCGCCATAATCGCCGAACGCCGTGTGCTCGCACCAGGTCTTGTCGAAAGTCCGCAGCGTCAGCGAGACCGCAAAAATCATCCCCCCTCCCAGAATCGAGGCCCAGGCCGGGTGGCGCTTCAGGGCGAGTACGACTCCGACGGCCAGAAGCGTCGCAAGCGCCGGCAGATAGGCGACGGATCCGCCGAGGCATAGCGTCGGTCCGCAGCGCATCTGGCCGACCTGCCAGAGGGCGATCGAGAATGCGCCGAGGCCGATGAGCGTCAGGCCCCAGCCAAAACCGACGAAGCGCTTCAAGGCATAGGCGATGTAAAGCAGCATGAAGATGCCGATGGGGGCGACGTCGGCGATCGCGGACCAGCGGTTGGCGAGCGTGTGGAACAGGAAGCTGCCGGTGCCGATGACGAAGACGAGGGCGATCAGGAAAAGTTCGACAAGGCCGCGTCCGGGCTTTTTAGCTCTGACGCGCTGGCCGCGCTCCGAGGGGTCGGCGTTCGCGCCGGGTCGTCTTGCGCCCGGATCGCCGTTGGCGATCATAAGGTTTGAAAATTCTTCGTCTGGGCCTGTCGGAGGGGCGGTGAGCCAGATCACGAAGGCCATCAGCGCGGCGAGGTGAAACGCGCCGTTCGACCAGGCATTCAGCGGTTCCGCCCAGAAGCTGCCGTCGCCGGCGCGCTCGCAATAGGAGTAGATCCTGTCATGCCAGCGGCCCGGAGGAACCTGTGCGTCGAGCCAAGTCGCCAATTCCTGAAGCTGATCCATCGGTTTGCCCCCTCCGTCGCGGATTTACGCCGCCGCTCTCAATTATCCGGTCATCAAGCCGAAGCGCGAAGCCCATTCGTAGGCGACGAAGCCGAGCGAAACCACAAAGCCCGCGATGGGGACCCACATCGGGACGGTGACGTAGTGTTCGCCATCGGGCTGGCCCGACGACTTCATGCGCCACAGCGACAGATTGACGATGGCGAAGATTACCAGGGTCAGGCTTGATGTCAGATCCGCGAGGGCCGGCGTCTCGGAGAAGAGGCTCAAGGTCAAGACCAGTATCACGACGAGGCCGGTTGCGAAGAGCGGGGTTCTGGTGGCTGCGTCGACGCGGCCGAGCCGTTCAGGGAGCTGGCCCATGCGGGCGAGACCGTAGAGCACGCGCGACGACATCACGAGCTGTACCAGGACGCCGTTCAATACGGCTGCGATCGCGACCAGGGTGACGGCGTGGCCGCTCGAGGATGCCGCGCCCGTCAACTTTGCAAACAGCAGCGTCAGGGGGGCGCTGCTGGCTGACAGCTCTGCGAGGGGAACGTGGGCGATGGCGACGAAGGCAACCGAGACGTAGAGCATCGTCGTGATGATCAGCGTCGCGGCAATCGCAAGCGGCATGGTGCGCACGGGGTCTTCGACCTCTTCGGCAACGTTGACCATGTCTTCGAAGCCGATGAAGGCGAAGAACGCGACGAGGATTGCGCCGGATATTCCGGCGAGTTGTCCAGGAGCGGGCGTATCGGTCAAGCGCTCCAAGGCTGTGTCGAGCGGCGCTGAATCGGCGAGGCCGAAGGCGATGATGACGACCAGCAGTCCGACTTCGCAGACGCCGAGAATGGCTGCTGTCCAGGCCGATTGAGAGATGCCCCAGGCGGCGATGGCGGAAATGGCGATGCCGGCGGAAAGCGCAATCAGCCATATCGGTGCCGTGACGAACTCCTGGACGTATCCGGCGCCGCCGCGAAGGAGCGCGGCCGACGAGACGATACCGGCAGTTGCGACCATCAATCCGACGACCAGGGCCAGGGTGGGGACGCCAAGACCGGCGCGCACATAGGCGGCTTCGCCGGCGCTGACGGGGAAGCGGGCCGAGAGTTCGGCGTAACTGGCAGCCGACAAGGCGACGAGAAGGCTTGCTCCGAGGAAAGCAAACGGCGTGTAGGGGCCGGCGCGGGCGGCGACCTCCCCGATCAGAACATAGATGCCGGCGCCAACCGTGACGCTCAATCCGTAGAGGACAAGGAGCGGCAGGTTCATGCGCCGGGCGAGCCTGGGTTCGCCGGCGCCTGCCGCTGCGCTCACGGGCTGCACGATCCGGTCGTCATTGCCTTCAGGCATCGCGTCCCCGACTCAATCGGCATCCATTCCAGCAGGTACAATCGAGCAGACTCCAGGTCCGCCGACCTTGTGGCAAATCAACCCTGTTTCGTACTGAGTGTGCGGACCGATGAGTCAGCAAAGTGAAATTTTCAGCACTTGCTACTTACGTGCGTCCAACCATCGACTGAGCGAGGAGGGATCTTCAGCGGATGGCTGACCGCGGAGAACCGACTCGACACTGATGTCTTCGTCGACATCCGGCCAATGGACGCCTTGCCCCTTCCCGATCAAACGATGGTTATGACGTTCGGTCGTCGAAGCATGCAGCAGTCGGGGATACCAAGCCAATGGGACCGAGACCGATCGACCATCGCTCAAGACCATTGTCAGCACGTCGTCCGAAATCGCGACAGATGTGACGCTTGGTACAATAAGTTCAGCGGCCGAAGAAGTCATTCCAACACTCCAGTAGCGAGGTCTGTTGCTCGTCCACGATGCGATGCAACTGACGCAGTTCGGAGCTTGCGAACCCGCCGCTGCTTGCAAGCCGAACCGGGTCGAGCCAGAACTTTGCGACGCAATCGTCTCGCTCGACGTGGACGTGTGCGGGCTCAGAACCGTCTGCAGAATAGAAGAAGAAGCGGTACGGGCCAATCCTTAGAACGGTTGGCATGCCTCTACGCCCTCTTGGCGGCATCTGCGATGACGCGCAGCGAGAGTTCGCGCAGCTGTGCAGGCGTCGCCTCCGCGGGAGAGCCCATGAGGAGATCCTGGGCCTGCTGGTTCATCGGGAACAGCGAGACTTCGCGCAGGTTCTGGGCGCCGACGAGCAGCATGACGATGCGGTCGATGCCGAGCGCCATGCCGCCGTGCGGGGGCGGGCCGTACTGGAAGGCGCGGTAAAGGCCGCCGAAGCGTTCCTTGACGACGTCTTCGCCAAGGCCGGCGTGACCGAAGGCGGCGATCATCGAATCCGGCAGGTGGTTACGGATCGAGCCGGAGGCGATTTCGGAGCCGTTGCAGACGAGGTCGTATTGCCATGCCTTCAGGGCCAGGAGGTCGTCATCTGTCTTAGCGGCGTGGAGCGCTTCGAGGCCGCCTTGGGGCATCGAGAACGGGTTGTGGGAGAACTCGATGCGCTTTTCGTCGTCGTTCCACTCGTACATGGGGAAGTCGACGATCCAGCACAGCGCGAAACGATCCTCGTCGAGGAGTTTCAGTTCGTGGCCGATGCGGTCGCGGGCGGCGCCGGCGAACTTGTGGAAGTTGCGCGGATTGCCGGCGGCGAAGAAGCATGCGTCGCCGTCCTTGAGGCCGAGCTGTTCGCGGACGGCGGCGGTGCGTTCCTCGCCGATGTTTTTGGCGATCGGTCCCGCTCCAGCAATCTCTGCAATTTCACCAAACTCTGACTCACGCTTTTCCTTTGGTAGATCTTTCAAAGCTTTGATCTGCGCTTTGTCCATCTGCGCTTCTCGTCGCCAGAAGATATACCCCAAGCCGGGCTGGCCTTCGCCCTGCGCCCACGAGTTCATGCGGTCGCAGAAGGCGCGGGAGCCGCCGGTCGGGGCGGGGATCGCCCAGACGCGGACCTTGGGGTCGTTCTCGATCATGCCGGCGAAAACCTTGAAGCCGGAGCCGCGGAAGTGCTCGGTGACGTCCTGCATCTCGATCGGATTGCGCAGGTCGGGCTTGTCGGTGCCGTACTTGGCAATGGCTTCGTCGTAGGGGATGCGCGGGAATTCCAGCGTGACGGACTTGCCGTCAGAAAACTCCTCGAAGATGGCGCGCGTAATCGGCTCCATCGTCTGGAATATGTCTTCCTCAGTGACGAAGCTCATTTCGACGTCGAGCTGGTAGAACTCGCCCGGCAGGCGGTCGGCGCGCGGATCCTCGTCGCGAAAACACGGCGCGATCTGGAAGTAGCGGTCGAAGCCCGACACCATCAGCAACTGCTTATAGATCTGCGGAGCCTGGGGGAGGGCGTAGAACTTGCCCTCGTGCAGGCGCGAGGGGACCAGGAAGTCGCGCGCGCCTTCCGGCGAAGACGCGGTCAGGATCGGGGTGGCGAATTCGGAGAAGCCGGCGTCTTCCATCGAACGGCGCATTTTGCGGATGACGGCCTGCCGCTTCATGATGTTCTTGTGCAGCGTCTCGCGGCGCAGATCGAGGAAGCGGTAGGTGAGGCGCATGTCCTCGGGGTAGTCGGGCTCGCCGAAGACGGGTACCGGCAACTCGGCGGCTTTCGAGAGGACTTCGATCCCGGTCGCATAGATCTCGATGGCGCCGGTCGGCAGGTCCTCGTTGACGGTGCCTTCGGGACGCGCGCGGACCTTGCCGTCGACGCGGATGACCCACTCGGAACGGACCATCTCGGCGGCCTTGAAAGCCGGGCTGTCGGGGTCGGCGACGACCTGGGTGAGGCCGTAATGGTCGCGCAAGTCGATGAAGAGCACGCCGCCGTGGTCGCGCACGCGGTGGACCCAGCCGGACAACCGGATGTCGCTACCGATATCGTCGGCCCGCAGCGCTCCGCAGGTGTGCGAGCGATAGCGGTGCATTTCATTGCCGGAACCGGTGCCCTTCGCCTTAGCCATTGTCCGTCTTGCCTCGAGTGTTCTGGTTTCGTTTGGGGATGTAAATCAACGCCGGAAAAGCGCATGCAGCCTGCGTTATGTCAAGGCGACGGCGGAGCGCGCTTTTTTATAGTCAACACTCGGCAGGCCGGTGTTGAGCCGTCTGGTCAACTCTCTTTCGCCCAACACGCTTTCGCCCAACACACTTTTGCCCAACACTCGGCAAGCCGGTGTTGGGGTGCAAGCCGGTGTTGGGGTGCGGGCCCGGTGTTGGGGTGCAAGCCGGTGTTGGGGTGCGGGCCCGGTGTTGGGGTGCGGGCCGGTGTTGAGCATTGCCGGCTGGCGTTGCCTCCCGGACACGCGACAAAGCGGGAACAATGGGTTATAGCGCTTGCCCCATGACATCCATCACAATGACACCCATCGCAACGACAGCCGACCTCGAAGTTTTGTGCAAAGACCTCGCATCCGCCGAGTTTCTCACGGTGGACACCGAGTTCATGCGCGAGCAGACGTATTATCCCAACCTGTGCCTCATCCAGGTTGCCGGGCCCGAGCACGAGGCGACGATTGATCCGTTGAGCCCGCAACTCGACCTGAAACCGTTCTGGGAGCTGATGGCGGCACCCGATCAGGTGAAGGTGTTCCATGCGGCCCGCCAGGATCTGGAAATCTTCCACATCCTCGGGGGGTTGATCCCGCGCCCCGTGTTCGACACCCAGGTCGCGGCCATGGTGTGCGGTTTCGGCGACCAGATCAGTTACGTCAATCTGGTGCGCTCCATCAGTGGGGCCGAACTCGACAAATCCTCGCGTTTCACCGACTGGTCGAAGCGACCGCTGTCGGACAAGCAACTCCAGTATGCCATCGGCGACGTCACGCACCTGCGCGATGTCTACCGGAGGCTTTCCGCGCAGTTGACAAAGACCGGGCGTGAAAGCTGGCTCAACGAAGAAATGGCGACCTTGACCGACCCGGCGACCTATCAGCAGGATCCGGAACTGGCCTGGCAGCGGCTGAAACTGAAGGTGAAGAACCGGCGCGCGCTGGCTGTCCTGATGTCGCTAGCGGCGTGGCGCGAGCGGGCGGCGCAAAAGCAGAACGTGCCGCGCCAGCGCATCATGCGCGACGATGCGCTCTACGATATCGCCAACCAGTCGCCGCGGACCACGGCCGATCTCGGTGGGCTGCGATCGCTGCCGGACGGTTTCTCGCGGTCGTCGCGGGCCAAGGACATCGTGGCCGCGGTCGAGGAAGGGCTCGCCCGTGACATGGCGAATGTACCGGCACTGCGGCAGGGGCAGCCGCTGACCGCGGAAGCAACCGCGACGCTCGAATTGCTCAAGGTGCTGTTGAAGGCGGCGGCTGCGCGGCATGGAGTCGCCCCGCGCATGATCGCGGACGCTTCCGACCTCGAAGAGCTGGCTCGCCACGCGGAACCGGATACTCCGGCGCTGAAGGGATGGCGGCGCGAACTGTTCGGTGCCGATGCCCTCAGCCTCAAGCGCGGCGAACTCGCGCTGACGCTTAAGGACGGCGATGTCGTGGTGATGAAGGTCAGTTGAGGGTCTGGGCGGCAAACCTCTCGATGAGTATGCGCTAGCATCAGCAGGAGACCCCCCGGCTCTGCCGGGGAGGCAGTAACAGTTTGACGTCTCCGGCGGTCCATCGACGCAATTCCAACCGTTTGCAACCACGCATGCGGAAGGAACTGAGCCGATGGACGAACTCAAGAGTCT
>JAHJQI010000070.1 GCA_018819265.1 Alphaproteobacteria bacterium | reverse complement strand
TGCTTGACGAAAGGGGCAGACGCTGACATCAACGAAGCTATCCAGCGGCACTGAAACCGCCGCCCTCCAACTGGTCGCGATCAATCGGAACGGATGGTCGCGATGCGCCGGAACAACCGGTCGCGATCACCGGAATGCGCATGCTCAACCTCGGAAACGTGACCGTCAATCCGCGCACGCTCGTGCTTTTTCCCAATCGGTTCAAGGATGAAGCTCCCGATAAAGACCGCCCTGACCTTTGGGGCACCGTTAATTTCGGCGATGGTTCACCGGTGGTACGGGCCTCTGTTTGGTTGAAGGCCACCCGTAACGGTGAGGCCATGCTGAGAGGAGCAACCAGCTATCCGATCCCCGGCAAATCCGAGGCCGAGATGCAAGCGGCCGAACCCGATCTGGCCTCCATGATGGAAACCGGCCAGGTCACCAAGGGCATGCCCAAGAAGAGCAAAGGTGGACGCGGCGACTAGGGTTGGCCGCCCCCGCCCCTCACCGGGGCGGGCCGCGCTCGCGTGAACCGAGCCCCCAATGGGTCTCGGCCCTGCGGGCGTTGATCGCTGGCGGACGACCGTCAATTCAGAACCCTCAGGAAAGATCCATGCATGAGCCTCGACAAGACCCCGACGATTTACTCACCAAACCTCGAACGCATCCTGGACGTCTGCCCCGACAGCGATCCGGAACAACGCCGCCAGCAATTAGCGGAAACGCATGGAGACGATCTTGTCGTCCTGCCCTACCATGAGGTCATCGCCCTCCAACACCACTCTTTCATCAGTGAACCACCCGAAGTGATGTCCCTTGAATCTTGGACGACGTCCCGCAACGACGACTTTATCATCGGTCATGTTTGCGACGGTGAGACGGAAAGCTTCAAACTCGACGACATGGACTTCTGGGTGCCACTTGTCACCATCCATGTCCGGATTGGCGATCGTTACTTTTATTTCTTCGACGACGTCCGTCTGCCCCACGCCCAATGTTGTGACCGCGTGCAGCGCTTCCTGACACGCCAGACACCCGATACCCGAGGCGATACTTTCGACGAGGCCGACAAAACCACGGCATCTTCCGACCTCTTTCGCTGGAACGACACGGATCACACGCCATAACCTGCAACAAAGTCCGTGTGAGGTGACTTCCGCAACCACTAACGCATCAACCGCCGCCACACGCATCGCCGCGCATCTCTACAAAATACCACACCAACATTTTTTCCGGAGTTTCGAGGACTGGCTGGCACTCAGCGTCAACGCCTTTCTGCGGGATGACGAAGCCTACATGAAGATCATGAGCCGCTATGGCCCCCGACAAGCCCCCATCGGCGATAAGGATCATCCCGCCGACCATTTCGCCCGCGCACTCGGCGAATGGATGAAAGCCATGCAGGACGAACCCGCCGACTACCTGGGGCGAGTGTACGAGGAACAGGCCGTGGCCAACCATTACTCCGGTCAGTTCTTCACCCCGGAAAGCCTCACCGAAATGATGGCGGCTCTCACCATGCCGGAGGAAATCCCGGACACCGCTGTTGTCCACGATCCCGCCTGCGGCTCGGGCCGGACCCTCATCGCGGGCATCCGTCGCAACCGCTTTGCGACGTTCCTCGGCACCGATACCGACTTCACATGCGTTCACATGGCGACGCTCAATTGCTTGGTCCGCAATGCCAACGCCTGGATCATCCACGGCAACAGCCTGAGCCACGAGACCCATGGCGGCTACCATGTCCGCCGCACACCGTTTGGGGGAGAACTCTTCCGCCTCAGCCAGGAAGACGCCGATCGGCTGATCCGTCTGCCGTTCACGTCGCCGGAATCCTCAACGGCACTGTCACCGGCGTCCGCGACCTTCCAGGAGCCGTCGCCGGAGGCGCAAGCCGCTCTCGACGACGTGGCCAAGCAGTTTCAGACCAACACGCGCGGACAGAAGGACTTTGGGTTTTGACGATGTCTCCGTGTGGGAGATGACTGGTTTGAGACTCGATAGAATACAGAGGCGGACTTTAAGACCTGCGTGAATAGTGGAAAACGTCGAGGCTTCCGATGTCCGTTATCGGGGCTTTCGCTGGCTTGCTGCTCTACCAATTGAGTTTCACTTACTGGCACGGGGCACAGCAACCCCGCCCTTGCGCTTTATTCCTGCTTCCACGCGGAAAATATCAGGAACGTTTATCTTGCCGTTTGCGCGTTCCTCCATAACCGCGATGCTTTTCATGGCCTCGAGCAAGCCTTGCAGGCTCTCTGATTGCTCCAAATTGACTGGTGCTTTCGTGGGCTCACTGGCGGAGTCTTTGAGTATTGTCTGCAGCACAGCCCCTTGATCCCAACGTGCAAGCAACTGTTCCCGCTCAATGGGGACGAATTCTCCCCGGAGCGCATGGAGCGCTGGATCAATCCAGGGATAATCTTCCTGTAGCTCCACCAAGCGATCGCGTGACGCTTGTCGAACACCTTCGCTCAACCCAAGATGGTCCACGACCTTGTCCGTCGGCGAAGGTGTATGCGTCGCCGCCGCCCCCCAAGCTCTGAGAAATGTACGAGGCGAACAAGTGTCGGCGGCGTCACTCAGGTGTAGTGGTATCCAAGTATATACTCGCCCTCTTTTTTTGTGACTCCCCATGAATTCGCCTGCGATTGCGTTAATTAGGCTTTCAAGAGGCTGGGTGGACATGGCGCCCATCTTTCCATCATCCGGAAGAGCCAAATCCGTATTTGTGTCTCGCGCCAACCTCCGCAATTCTTGCCCAGGCCGATCCAAACGCAGTAATTCAAAAAGCATCAATCCATACAAATCCTCGGCTTCCCATCTCAGATGGACTGAGCTGTTTTTTAACTTAGAACTGTCCGGAAAGCGAAATAGTTCCGTATCGCTGAATTGATCTACACGAATAAACACCTTGGCCCTTATGGAGCGAAATGACTGAAGTCGCAGAACGCGCGAAAGTAGCGTCTGCGAGAGCGACCGAATTTGGTCCCAATTTCTTCCTAACCTATCTAAGGCATCAAAAGTTACTAATAAAGATCGTTCCTCACGTATTAACAAATCATCCAGAGCGCTCATTTCACACGAATATAGCTCAGGATTGTCTATGACTTCCCGAATTGCTTCAGCAAAACTTGTAGTTGGCGGGTCTTTTCGGGCGGTTCGTGCCCCACGCAGGAGGACAGCTTGCCAAATGACGTCAGGATCGGCACCGCCTGCCAGAGCAACAGCGATTTCATCCGACGTTGGCGCGACTGCAGCAACCTTATCGGACCCATTGAACCCGATAACGACGTTTGCATTCTCCAAAGCTTTGAGGCCGTAAACGGTCGCAAGCTTTTGACGTAGTTGTTGGTTCAGAAGGGCATGAGTCCAAAAACTCTTTCCCATTCCCCTATTGCCAACAACAAGTGAACGACGGGTGTCCAGGACACCGCGATGCGCGTTTGGCAGGAACGCTCGGTCAAGAGCAATTTCATCGTTTGGCTCCACGCGCGATGACAAGTCGAATTGCGACATGCCGTTGCGGATTTCTGCATAGTCGACTGTTTTCGCGTTTGCCATCGTTACGCTACCGTCGAGTTATCGGATAGATCGTCAAGATTGAGAAGCGCATAAAGGCCACTGAGGAATGGCTGGAAAGTCTGCTCATAGAACGCGCTTGTTAAGTGGCTCGGATCGCGCAGGGGGTCGAACTGGATAAATGCTGAATTGAAGGGAATCACCAGGGGCCAGTGTGGGGCCTCGCGGTCGTCTATATTGAAGTTTATATCGTCGAGACTATTGCTATCTTCGTCGTAAAGCTCTTCGGCGAACACGTCATAGAGGGCGTCTCGATGTGCTGCCAAAGTCTCCTCTTGTAGCGTTGTCTTTGCGACCACAGCTTTGAGACTGAGCCGCCAGTCAGCATTAAAGCCTCGCGCACGATCGCGCCTTGCGAGTTGCCCCAAGGTGGCCAACAACGCGCGGTAACCTCGAACTGTTTGCAATTGTGTAGTGCCGAATAACAATACGGTGGCACCCAGGCTAATTATTGATGGGGCAGAAATCTCAGCGAGGCCAGCCCGGCTGTCAATAAGTACAATATCATATGAATTCTTCGCGATAAAACTTGAAATCATCGTTGCTATCTGCTCAGAGACCGGCACTAGTCCTCCGTCTTCTGTAAAATCCTCCACCATTGCGCGCGCAAGCTTAGGCAGCACATTTGCCGCGTTTTCGCTCGATTGGCCACCTAAGGCGGGAATGACGTCAACTCTCCCCCCACTAGCCGATGTAAGTGTGCTGATTCCAATAAAATCGTTTAGAAGTGAGTCAGGGACGCCACCGATACCATTCTCAACTAGAAAATCGATTACGCCCAATTTTGGCATTCGATCAGGACTGAGGAGTAGATCGCCGAGCCCAGGCGCTTCTAAATCGAGATCAACCACGAGTACATTCTTGTTGTTCCTTGCTAAGTCTGCTGCGGCAATTACTAAGGCCGACGAGCGACCCACGCCGCCCTTAATGCTTGAAAATACTACTCGCGGCGGTCTAGTAGACTGACTTTTTGGGGAGCCCAACCACCCTGTGCCCACTATCCGTCGATCGATAAGTTGGCAGTCGAATGAACCAACTCGTACAGGCAATCTAGCTGGATCGCTAAGTATCTCATCTACGCCTGGATCACCTTTGAACGCTATCGGCCGGTCTGCCCGCGCGTAGCTTGCTAAGCGGTCGCGCAGTGTCATTGCGTATTGCTTGCGAAGTTCGTCGGAGGCTGTTTCAGACGCACATATGAATGCGAGACGTCCTGTGCTGTCTCGCAGGAAGACCCCTTGCTGGGCTTCGTCTGAACCCAAAAGCTCCACGACCGCATCAACAAGCAGAGGCAAAGAAGTATCGAACAAAATTTGTTGGGCGTTGCTCAAAATGCGTCCATCCGACTTACCAGTTCCTCCGCCGTCGTTCGCCACGCCGACACCCACTGGGACTTGACATCGGTGGCTGGTGCATATCGCATTTTGATGTTCCAATCCTGGAAGAATTTTTGATCAGCCAGGATAGCCCGCAGTTCAGCAGCCCGTCTTCCGTGTGATGCTTCCATATCTAGCAGCATGGATCGGAGCTCAGGGAAGTGCGCGAAAAAGGGATCTCCCCGGCCTCTCTCCCCTGACTTTGGCCGCAGGTTCAATAACTCGCGCATTAGCTGTTTAAGAGCAAGTTCCCCTGCTAAACCAAAAAGGTATCCAGCGATTGCCTTGCACCCTGGTTGCACACCAGGTTCGGCTGCAATATCGAGAAGCTGGCCGGCACGGAGGTGTCGACGCGCTGCGGAAGCAAGGTCTATTGAGTACAACGCCACCTCATCTTAGCGATTCAAGGATAATTCTTACGATATATCTTGATGCCCGGACTAAGCCAACGTCGCCATCTAGCCACACTTGGAAAGTGTGAACAACACGAGTTCTGTTATCCGGCAGGACGGTGGAACCATTGCACCGCTCTCAACTACTCAGCAGACGTGAACCACAGAAAAGCGGCCCGCTTCGCCGTAGTAGTGAACCTTTGCGAAGCAGCCGCTGGACGCACGAAACGATGACCAACAGCACTTCAAAACTGTTTTCAACCTCAAGAGATCACCAAAAATTGGTCGCTAATTGGTCGCTAGCGCAGAATTCTCAAAAATGCCGGCAACCCTAAGTCGTTGAAAACATTGGTGCCCCCGGAGAGACTTGAACTCCCGACCCCCTGATTACAAATCAGGTGCTCTACCAACTGAGCTACAAGGGCGACGCGGTCAGAGCTGTTGGTCGTGCCGCTTGAGCGGCAGTGTCATGACAGGTGAGCGGGCGCGCGTGCGAAGACTTAGCGATGCTCTCGGCGCCTTGCAAGCCTGACTTCGCGCGGGGCGGCAAAACCCCTGATTGCGCAGAGCATGTTCCAGCTTTTTGCGGGCGAAGGAAAAGATATGCGCTGAGTGCGGATCAGGTCTGCTGATTTGTGCGTTGCACAAAACGATGGTGCGGCGCATCTATCTGGCATGCCACGGTGGCATACCAGTGGGGATCGCCCCGCGCCATAAAGAGAGAACGACCATGAGCATCGCTACAAGAATTGCGCACGAGACCCCTTCGGCACTGGCTTTCGCCAAGGACGTGATCACCGGCGTTTCGGGCTTATTCACGGCGTTTGCCCGCGCCAACAGCGCGGCGCTCGCCTATGACCGCCTCAACCGCCTCTCCGACGCACAGCTAGCCGCGCGCGGCCTGTCGCGCGAGACGCTGGGCAAGTACATCAGCGACATGTATCTGACCGATTGAGCCGAACGCAGAGTTGCGTAACGATTGAAAAGGCCGCTCTTCTGGGCGGCCTTTCGTCTGCCGCAAGGATCGCCAACCGATCGGCAGGTCAACTCCTGCGGCGGCCCGCCGTGTTCGATGAACGCGCAAGGTATTTGGCAAAGGCCTTGAGGGTGTCATCACTGACGTGGTGTTCGATGCCTTCCGCGTCGATGTCGGCGGTTTCCGCGTCGACGCCCAGCGCCATCAGGAATTCGCGGACGATATCGTGGCGCTTGCGCGACTGCACGGCGAGATCGCGGCCGGCGTCGGTCAGGAAGATCGACCGGTACGGCTTCGTCGTGACGAGACCGTCGCGCTGCAGGCGCTGGATGGTGTTGTTGACCGTCGCGTTGGTGACGCCGAGCCAGACGGCGAGATCCACCACACGGGCCTCCCCCGTTTCATCTATCAGCTGGGCAATCAGTTCGACGTAGTCCTCGGCGACCTCGGTCTGATGGGCCGCGCGGACGCGCTGGAACCTCTCGGCATGGCGCCTGGCTTCCTCGGCGCGGTCGTCAGGGGGGCTCATCTCGGGCTCCGTTCCAGCGGGCGATATCGATCAGGCGGCGACAATAACATCTTGACACAAACTTAGCATGCACTAAGTTTTATACACCAAGGCTATTATTGCTTGCAACCACTTACTGTCTTGGCAATCGCTGCGCCGGCACTTCGGACCACGCGAAGAACAACGGCTGCCGGCCCAATCGGCACTTGCGAACAGGATCTTGATGCATACCTCTGCGAGGGGATGGACAAAGCGAATTTGGATATACGCTGTGGCATTCTGCCTGGCGACGGGCGTACTCCTGTCGACAGACCGGGACACGGTCGCCGGTGCGGTCTCGGGCAGGATCAAGGTTGTTGCGACAACGAGCATGATCGCGGACGCCGCAAGCGCCATCGGCGGGGAGCGGGTCGAAGTGACCGCCCTGATGGGGCCTGGCATCGATCCCCACACCTACCGGCAAACGCGAAGCGACATCGTGGCGCTGGTGAAGGCCGACGTGGTGTTCTGGAACGGCCTCTACCTTGAAGCACAGCTGGAGGAATTTCTCGTCGATCTTGGCAAGCGCAAAAGGGTATTCGCTGTCGGCGAAGCGGTGCCGCCCGATCAACTGATCAGCCACAAGACCTATGCGGGGCGGTTCGATCCGCACGTATGGATGGATCCGGATCGCTGGCGGCATGTGGTGAATTCTGTTCGCGACCGCCTGATTGCTGTCTCGCCAGATGACGAGGCGCTGTTCCAGGCCAACGCCGACGCCTATCTCAAGCGGATCGCCGAAATCGGCGTTTATGCCAGACAGGCCCTGGCGAGTGTTCGGGAGGGGCAACGCGTGCTGCTGACGGCGCACGATGCGTTCAATTATTTCGGCAAGTCGTACGGCTACGAGGTGATCGGCATCCAGGGCATTTCGACAGAGAGCGAAGCCGGTCTCAGCCGCATCAGGGCCATCGTCGAGGATATCGTCGCGCGCAAGATCAGCGCCGTTTTCGTCGAGACCTCGGTCGCCGACCGCAACGTTCGCGCGGTCATCGAAGGCGCGGCGGCACGCGGGCACAAAGTCAGCATTGGCGGCGAACTGTTCTCGGACGCCATGGGCAAGCCGGGAACCTATGAGGGCACATACGTCGGAATGATCGACCACAACGTTACGACCATTACGCGTGCGCTCGGGGGATCCGCGCCGGAGCGTGGGATGGCCGGGCTGCTGACGGTGTCGGGATAGGTGAAAAAGGTGCGCAACGCTTTGCAGGGTTCAATCGGGATCGTCGCCAGAAATGGCGAAACGGCGCTTGCCGCCGATCTGTCCAATCTGCCGCTTCTCATCGATGGTTTGACGGTTTCCTATGGCGAGAAGCCGGCGATCTTTTCCATCGACGCGAGCTTCGCGGCAGGACGCATGATTGCCATCGTCGGCCCTAATGGTGCAGGCAAGTCGACGCTCATCAAGGCGGCTCTGGGCATTGTGCCGCGTCTTTCGGGAACAGTGCGCGTGTTCGGCCAACCCATCGAACAGGTGCGCGGTCGCATGGCCTACGTGCCGCAACGCGCCAGTGTCGACTGGGACTTTCCCGCCCGCGTCGTCGACGTCGTGATGATGGGGCTTTACCGCACGCTGGGCTTCCTCAGGTTCGCGGGCACGAAGGAGCGCTCGACGGCGCTGGCGTGCCTCGATCGAGTCGGCATGGCCGATTTTGCCGAACGCCAGATCGGCCAGCTTTCGGGCGGACAGCAGCAGCGCGTGTTCCTGGCGCGGGCGCTGGCGCAGGATGCCGATCTCTACCTCCTGGACGAACCGCTCGCCGGTGTCGATGCCGCGACCGAGCGGACCATCATGGATGTCCTGAAAAGCCTCAAGACTGAAGGCCGCACCGTCATTTGCGTACATCACGACCTGTCGACGGTGGAGCGGTACTTCGACGACGTCCTCCTCATCAACGTGCGCAAAATCGCCGAGGGTCCGGTGGCTTCGACCTTCACCGACAGGAACCTGCAAAAGACCTACGGCGGACGTCTGGCCGGGGCCCACATCGAGCAGCTGCGGCTGCCGGTCGAGTAAGGTCGCACATGGAAGGGTTCCTCAGCGCGCTATTGCTGCAATCGGGCTACAACGCCGCGCTCGTCGGGATCGGGGCAGCGCTGCTCGGGATCGCCGCTGGCGGGACGGGAACGTTCATCTTCCTGCGCAAACGATCGCTCGTCAGCGACGCGGCGGCCCACGCGACCCTGCCGGGCATCTGCCTCGCCTTCATGGCGATGGTGGCGTTCGGGGGCGATGGCCGCAACCTCACCGGACTGATGATCGGCTCGGCTGCTTCCGCGGCCGTGGCCCTCGTATTGGTCGACTGGATCTCGCGCGAGACGCGGCTGCCGGAAGATGCCGCCATCGGTGCGGTGCTGTCCGTCTTCTTCGGCTTCGGCATCGTGTTGATGACGGTCATCCAGACCATGACCTCCGGGCGGCAGGCGGGGCTTGAAAGCTTCCTGCTCGGTTCGACCGCCGGCATGCTGTTCAATGAAGCCGTGACCATTGCCATCGCAGGTGCGGTCGCCGGATTGCTCTTGCTGCTGTTGCATCGGCGCATGACGCTTGTCGCCTTCGACCCCGAGTTCGCCGCGACGACCGGGGTCGACGTGCGGTCAACCGACCTCGCCACGATGGGCCTGGTGCTGGTCGTCACGGTGATCGGGCTCAAGGTCGTGGGGCTCGTGCTGATCGTCGCGATGTTGATCATTCCAGCGGTGGCGGCACGGTTCTGGACCGAACGCGTCGACAGGCTGGTTGCGATCGCCGCCGTCATCGGAGGCGTATCTGGATATACGGGGGCCGCGGCCTCCGCAGCCTATCCGAATGTTCCGACCGGGGCGATCATCGTTCTCATCTCGTTCGGGCTGTTCGCGGTGTCCTTGGCGTTCGCGCCGGTTCGCGGCGTCGTCGCCTCGCTTTATCGTCACGTCCGCTTCCAGCGACAGGTGCATCTACGCCAGGGGCTGCTGGCGGTTGCGCGCGGTGAGCCGATCTTCGACGGGCTGACTTTGAAGGTCCTGCGGTTTTTCGGCCATATCCGCGCCGATGGCGTGGCGACGCTGAGCGGGCGAGCGGCGGCCGCGAAGGCGCTGCGCGACGAGGCGCGCTGGGAGGTTGCCCGGGAGACCCACCAGGAGGACATGTCAGTTGCGCGCTTCGACGGGCTGACGGCGATCGAAAAGGTCTTCACACCGGACGAAATCGCGGAACTCGACCGGCGGATCGGGGACAGAATAGGTGTTGTCGCGTGATGGGCGCTGATTTCGTTCAATTCAGCCTGACGCCGATGCTGATCGGCACGCTGGCCGCGCTTGCCTGCGCGTTGCCCGGCAACTTCCTGCTGCTGCGGCGCCAGGCGCTAATCGGGGATGCGATCAGTCATGTCGTGCTGCCGGGTATCGTGGTGGCGTTCCTAATTACCGGCACGGTGGCGGCGTGGCCAATGATGCTGGGGGCGTCGCTGGCGGCGATCGTCGCGGTGCTGCTGATCGAAACGATCAAGCGGCTGGGGCGGATCGATGCGGGTGCAGCGATGGGCGTCGTGTTCACTGCGATGTTTGCCGGCGGCGTGCTGCTGCTCGAGCAGAGCGATACGAGTTCGGTGCATCTCGATGTGGAACACGCGCTTTACGGCAATCTCGAAAGCCTGATCTGGCTCGAGGCGGAGGGCTGGGGTTCGCTTTTCGATTGGGCCGCGCTTTCCCAGATGCCGCCTCAGGTCGTCCGGCTCGCGGTTGTGCTGGGAGTTGTCGCGGGATTCATCTTCGTCTTCTGGAACGCGCTGAAGATTTCCACGTTCGACGAGGGGTTTGCGCTCTCGTTGGGGATCCGCGCCCGGCTGCTCGGATTCGGCCTCGTCGTGGTGACGGCGATCGCCGCGGTCGCCGCCTTCGACGCCGTCGGCTCGATCATCGTCATCGCCATGTTCATCTGCCCGCCGGCCGCCGCACGGTTGATGACCGACGACCTCGGCCGGCAGGTCGCCTGGAGCGCGGCGTTCGCGCTCGCCTCGGCCGTGTTTGGATATGTCTTCGCGGGTTACGGTCCGCTGTGGTTTGGTGCCGCCGGATCGGTCAGCGCCGCCGGCATGATCGCGACGGTATCGGGGCTGATCCTGGCGACCGCATGCCTGTTCGGACCGAAGCGCAAACGGATCGGTGCCGCGCGCGAAGCGTGAGTCCTGCGTCCCCGTTTTGGCGACGGCTGCCCGCTTCAGCTCTTCTTGCGGACCCGCTTGCGACCCACGACGGACGTCGATCCAACTGCTGCCACGTTTGATTGCTCCGGTGTTTCGTTTGCAGAATAGGCTCAATCCGGCTTCGTTCAATCCGGCTTGTCTCAATCGACTCAAGGCAACAACATGCAGCTGCGAAAGTTTGTTCCGTCAATCCTGGTGCTGAGCTTCCTTGCAGGGCTGAACGCCGCGGCGGCGCCATCGGCTCGAGCCGGCGAAGCCGACGTCATTGCGGCGCATGCCACGCGACAGCCCGACGGGCGCTATGAGGTCTCGGCCACCATCCGCCACGCAGACGATGGCTGGGATCACTACGCCGACCGGTTCGATGTGATGACAGCCGATGGGCAGGTTATCGGGAAACGCGTTCTGGCTCACCCGCATGTCGAGGAGCAGCCGTTTACCCGCTCGCTCAGCGGCGTCGCGATCCCTGAAGGAGTCGATGAGATCCGGGTCCGCGCCCACGACACGGTGCATGGCCTCGGCGCGCAGGAGGTCAGCGTCAAGCTCACCCGTTAAAAGCGTTCCCTGACCGGAATCCGCCAGGCCGCAGAGATATCGGCGGCGAACCCGATCGACACCTGATCGGCGGACGTGATCAAAGCGCGCGCGGCACTTTCCGTCCGCCCTCTTCGGCGAAAGAAAAACCCGCGGAGCGCAGCCCCGCGGGTTTGTAGATACTGCTTTGCCGGCCAGCCGTCACTTCGGCGGCTGACCATCTGCTGGCGCCGGGGGGGCGTCTTTATTCAGAGCACCCTCGGCGGCTTCCTTGGCCTTTTCATAGGCCTTGCCGGCGGCGTCCTTGGTCGTCTCATACGCCTTGCCGGCGGCTTCCTTGGTCGACTCGTAGGCCTTGCCCGCGGCTTCCTTGGCCTGCTCAAGGGCCGGACCGGATTGCTCCTTGGCCTTCTGATAGGCTTCCTTCGCCGTCTCCGATGACTTGTCCGTCAGCTCGCGTGCCTTGTCCATGGCGCGCTCGAGCAACGATTTCTTCGGCTCGGCGCGCTTGAATTCAGGGACCGCTTTCAACGTTTCCTGGGTCACGCCCGGCAACACCACGACCCGTTTGCCGTCGCGATCCTGGAATTCGAGGGAGCCGAGATTCACCCCGACCCGCTTTTCTGCGATGCCGAGAAATCCGCCGGTCCCCATGACCACTCCCTGCACGCGGTTCCAGTCGTTGAGGATGACATCCTCGATGTCGCCGATGATCTTGCCGTCGGATCCTTCGACCTTGGCGCCGATGAGGACATCCTTGGCCAGATAATTCGCCTCCGGCTGGGCATCGATGAAGGTATTGGCGGGGAGCGGCGCCGTGTCGGCTACCGGGGCCTGAGCAAGAGCCGGCGCAGCGAGCAGCAGTGCGGCAACAGCCGCCACCAGCGATGTTTTGAACGTCATGTTGATCTCAACCTCCATCCTCTATTGATTCGTTTTCCCCGCCGAGTGCAGCCGCTTGGCTTGTCACGCAGGACTTTGTCGCCGGGAGTCTCGCATTGCCGAACCGGCGTCATCCTGCGATTTAATGGCGCTGTGTGACGCCAACAAGTCGGCAAGGGCTTTTTCCGTCAGGCTTTCCTGGCCCGCAAACAGCACGCGGCGGGCGTTTTCAGGGGATGAGTTCGGCGCGGTCAGTGGGGCAACATTGCGGCATAGGCCCGACTTGGGCTAAGAGTGTGCCGAACGACCGCAGGCGCGGATCGGGCAAATCGTCCGACGTCGGACCCTGCGCCGCCCGGTGCAACGAACTTATCCGCGGATTTCTGATCAAGTGGCTGACAACTCCAATACGCCGGACTCTGGTCCAGGCGGCCCGCACGACATCCGGCCGGTGTCCATCACCGACGAGATGAAGCGCTCATATCTCGAATATGCGATGAGCGTCATCGTCTCGCGCGCGCTGCCCGATGTGCGCGACGGTCTCAAGCCCGTGCATCGGCGCATCCTCTACACCATGGGCGAGATGGGGCTCGACTGGAACAAGCCCTACAAGAAATCCGCGCGCGTCGTCGGCGATGTAATGGGCAAGTTGCATCCGCATGGCGATTCGGCGATCTATGACGCGCTGGTGCGGCTGGCGCAGGATTTCTCGATGAGCCTGCCGTTGATCAACGGCCAGGGGAACTTCGGTTCCGTCGACGGCGATCCGCCGGCGGCCATGCGTTATACCGAATGCCGCCTGCAGAAAGTTGCCGAGGCCCTGCTCGACGACCTCGACAAGGATACGGTCGATTTCCAGGAAAACTACGACGGTTCGGAAACCGAGCCGTCGGTGCTGCCCGCGAAGTATCCAAACCTCCTCGTCAACGGCGCCGGCGGCATTGCCGTCGGCATGGCGACGAACATTCCGCCGCACAACCTTGGCGAAGTGATCGACGGCTGTCTGGCTCTGCTCGACAACTCCGAAATCACCATCGACGAACTGATCGAGATCATCCCGGCTCCGGACTTTCCGACGGGTGCGCTGATCCTGGGGCGCGCGGGCGCGACAGCCGCCTACCACAAAGGGCGCGGCTCGATCATCATGCGCTCCAAGGTCGATGTGGAAGAAATCCGCAAGGACCGGCAGGCACTGATCGTCACGGCCATCCCCTACCAGGTGAACAAGCGCGTCCTCATCGAAAAGATCGCGGACCTGGTGCGCGAAAAGCGCGTCGAGGGGATCTCGGACATCTGGGATGAATCGAACCGCGAGGGAATGCGCATCGTCATCGAGTTGAAGCGCGATGCCGTCGCCGACGTCATCCTCAATCAGCTGTGGCGCTTCTCCGATCTGCAATCGTCGTTCAGCGCCAACATGCTGGCGATCAACGGCGGCCGGCCGGAACAACTCAATCTCAAGGACATGCTGCAGGCCTTCGTCGCCTTCCGCGAGCAAGTCGTGACGCGGCGCACGAAGTTCTTGTTGAACAAGGCCCGTGATCGCGCTCACGTGCTCGTCGGCCTCGCGATTGCGGTCGCCAACATCGACGAAGTCATCAGCCTGATCCGCCGCGCGCCTTCGCCCGCCGCCGCCAAAGAGCAGCTGATGGAGCGCAACTGGCCGGCCCGTGACATCGCTCCATTGGTCGAACTGATTGCCGACGCGCGGCATAAGGTGCAGGACGACGGCACCTATAAGCTGTCGGAAGAACAGGCCAAGGCGATCCTCGAATTGCGGCTCGCCCGCCTGACGGCACTTGGCCGCGACGAAATCGGCGACGAACTGAAAAAGATCGGCGAGGAGATCAAGGAGTACCTCGAGATCCTGTCCTCGCGCCTGCGTATCATCGACATCATCAAGGGCGAACTCGCCAGCATTCGCGAGCAGTTCGCCGTGCCGCGCCGCACCGAGATCGTCTATATCGAGGGCGAGGTCGACGACGAAGACCTGATCCAGCGCGAAGACGTCGTCGTCACCGTGACCCACAAGGGCTACATCAAGAGGGTGCCGCTGGCGACCTACCGCGCCCAGCGCCGCGGCGGCAAGGGGCGGTCGGGCCTCAACACCCGCGAGGAAGATGTCGTCACGCAGATCTTCATCGCGTCGACGCACACGCCGGTGCTGTTCTTCTCTTCGCTGGGCATGTGCTACCGCATGAAGGTCTGGCGGCTGCCGGCCGGCACGCCGCAATCGATCGGCAAGGCGCTCGTCAACCTGCTGCCGCTGGAGCAGGGCGAATGGATCACGTCGATCCTGCCTTTGCCCGAGGACACCGAGACCTATGCCGAGTTGCAACTGATGTTCTCGACGCAGTCCGGCAACGTGCGCCGCAATGCGCTCGGCGACTTCGAGAATATCAACCGCAACGGCAAGATCGCCATGAAGCTCGACGAGGGCGACAGAATCGTCGACGTCCGGATCTGCCGTCCCGACGACAACGTGCTGATGACGACGGCGAACGGCCAGTGCATCCGCTTCCCCGTCGACGACGTGCGGCTCTTCAAGGGACGCGATTCGATCGGCGTGCGCGGCATCCGGCTTGCCGAGGGCGACAGGCTGATCTCCATGGCGATCCTCGATCGGATGCAGGCCAGCCCCGCCGAGCGGGCCGCGTATCTGAAAATGGCGGCGGCGGCAAGGCGCGCGCTGACAGAAGAAGACGACGAGCCCGGTCTTGTCGCAGAGCCAGAGGCCGAGGGAGAAGACGAAGAGACCGCCGAAGCCGCCGACATTTCGCACGAGCGTTACGAGGAAATGGCTGAACGCGAGCAGTTCATTTTCACCGTGTCCGAACGCGGCTTTGGAAAACGCAGCTCGGCCTACGAATACCGCACTTCCGGACGCGGCGGCAAAGGCATCGTCGCGATGGTCGCAAACGAACGCAACGGCAAGCTCGCCGCATCCTTCCCAATCGAGGACAGCGATCAGATCATGCTCGTCACCAACGCCGGGCAGCTCATCCGCACGACTGTCGACGAAGTGCGCATAGCCGGACGCAATACGCAGGGCGTGCGCATTTTCCGGACCGACGAAGACGAGCGGGTCGTCTCGGTGGAGCGTATCCGCGAGGTCGGCGAACCGGTCGAATTGGCCGATGAGCATGCAGCAGGCAATGCCGACAACGGATCGCCCGGTGCCTTGCAAGTGCCCAGTGAGCCCGACGGCGAAAACTGAGGCCTGGGCTGAGCAGGTGAGCGAGCTGCGGGGTTGTCTTCGGTCGCGGTGTTGCGGAGCCGGCTGCCGCGATCTACAGCATCAAATGGCAGGGCAGGGTTGTGTGTGCTGCCTAAATAATTCGAACTGCTGCGTGCGACACCAGAGCCACGTCTGGCCATTTCACCCATTCCAGTTGTTGCTTTATTGGCCGATCTTTTCGCCTTGGCCGTGAAGCGCGACGGTTGCAGCGCAGACCGGCACCTCCTCGCAGAGCCGCTTGATGCTCTTGACGATGGTGCGGCTGCGGCCAACGGTGGCAATTGCTCCGCGCTCCTTAAGCCGCGTCATGATGCGGCTCAGGGTATCTGCGTTGAGCGATAGATAATCGGCGATTTCGCAGCGCGACAGCGGCAGATCGCAGCTGACCTGGTCGTTCGTGACATGGCCTGAACGAAGGGCCAGTTCGAGAATGAACGCGGCGACCCGCGGCTCGCTCGGGAGCGAGGCGAGCCTTGCGATGTGAAGGGCCGCACGCGCATGCAGGCGCAAAGCACTTTCGGCAACGTATTCATCGAACCTGCGGGCTTCTTCGGGGAAGTCGTCAAGTGCGCTGCGGCGGATGCGGATCAGGTCGCTGTCGGTCATGGCTACGAGCCCGATGCCGTCGAGCGGGGGGGCGAGGTCCATCGAGAACACGTCGCCTGGATAGTGCAGCGTCAAGAGTTGCCTGCGGTCGGAACCGGCATTTGCCGACATCACGAGAAGCCCGTTCTTCACGACAAAAACCTGGTCGGTGCCACTGATCGTCAGCCGCTGCCGACGGCGCGCCTTCACGACGACACCGCGCCGGACAAGCGTATCGGAAATTGTCGAGGCTCGTGGCCGCAGCTTGGCGCTGTCGGGTGAGGTTTCTGTTTCGATCGTCGAGGAACCTGCTTGCGGGAGTGCCATCTTGCTCGGACTCATGCGTTGGGATTTCATGGCTCGCCATACCTCGGCCCGGCTATGGGCGGGTTTCAGTAAGCCGAAGCTGCCCGTGTTGCACGCTGCACACCTTGATAAGCATCAATAGTCAGGCGCATGACCGCAAAAGTCCGCCCATATCGTTCAGGCAAGGATTTCATCCAATTGACGGGTAGCGATTGCGGACGAACTCAATTTTCTTGATCCAGATCAAATTTCCATGTGGCGGCACCGCAACATCAGGTCGAAAGCGATACGCTCCTGATTTCGGTCAGGTGCTCCGGATTATCCGTGCTCGCGCAATCGCTGCCGGGTTGGTTTGCTCCCAACGGAATTACCGAGTCGATTTTTCATCGACGGATAGACCAAGAGGGGCAAGACATGATCAACCTGAGGCCATTGGCCGTTTCGGCAGCTACGTTGCTGGCCATCGCGATCGGCACGACGACACCATCTGCTGCCGGCGATTACAGTGGCGATTTCATGATAAAGGCAGGCGTGTCGGGCGTATTGCCGAATAGCAAGTTCGACGGGCTTTCGCTCAACGGTACGCCGTTCCTCGCCGGAGATATTGCCGAGGTCGACGACTCGTGGGTGCCATCGCTGACGCTCACCTACTTCGTCAACAAGAACATCGGCGTCGAACTGTTCTGCTGCTTCGCGCAGCACGGGGTCGAGGGCAAGGGGCCGGTTCTCGGCGGCGCGGACCTCGGTGAAACCACGATCTTCCCGCCGATCCTCTCACTGCAGTACCACTTCGACGGCATCAAAGGCATCAAACCCTATATCGGTGCAGGCGTGCAGTTCATCCACTTCTTCGATGAGAGTTCTGAAATCGGCGGCAACCTCGAAATCGACTCGGCCTTCGGGTTCAGCCTGCAGGGCGGCGTCGATGTGGAACTCGGCAGCGGCTGGTATGCAGGCGCGGATGTTCGCTACACGTGGCTTGACACCGAAGCGACATTCACGAACGTTCCCGGGCTCGGCCGCCTCGAAACCGATTTCGACCTCGATCCACTGATCGTCAGCGCCCACGTTGGTTACCGGTTCAACCTGTTCAACCGGGAGCCGGCTCCATACGAGGCGCTCAAGTAGCTGTCGCTAATGGCGCAAGCCGATATGCAAAGGCCCGGCCGGGGTCAAAATCGCCGGGCCTTTCTTGTTGTTGGAACCTCAACCCTCTGCTCCAGTCTGGCGTCGCGCCATAGTTGACCAACGGTGCGGCAAGGCTGGTGTCAACTATGGCGCGTTGAACGCCACACTTGATCTCGCTAGTGGTCCTTATGTCGCGCCAAAATCGGACGGGGTTGGGGCCATGATGCGATTTTGGCGCGACGGGCCACTAGTGAGCACGACTTACCAGATATCGACCTTCTCGCCCTTGGCTTCGAGTTGCTCGCGATACTCCGTCATCCATTTCTGGAAATTGGGCTCGCTCTCATAGCCACCGGTCGCGACGTAGCGGAACGACGACAAAAAGTGGAACGGTTTCCAGAAGCCGGTCAGGCGCCAGACCTCGGCATCGCTCCCGACCTTGCCGTCCGAGAGAGCCGGGTCCTTGGGGAAGTAACTGATGGTCGGCGTGAAGTTGACCTTCCAGCGGCGGGCCAGCTGGCGCTCTTCCATTTCCTTGCCATCAAAGTCCGTCACGCCCCGCGCGCCATACAGATTGAGCTGCAGAACGACGAAGTGCGCGCGGATGTAATCGGTGATTTCCTTTTTGGCCAGGTTCACCCGGTGCATCTCCGCGCAATAAGGACAACCCTTCTGTTCCCAGATGACGGCGAGAGATTTGCCGGCTGCGTGGGCTTCGGCGGCGTCCTCTTTGAGATCGAGGAACGAGGTATGGAACCAGGGCTGGGTGTGCAGGCCGTCATCGTTGAGCGTCCCGACCTCTGCAGCCCGCAGCGTCTCAGGAAGTAGGCTCGATGCCGCTGCACCTGCGGACAGGAGCAGCGCATTCCGGCGATTGAGTTGCATGTCTTCCTCTCTGGCGATTGCCTTCGTTGAGCAATAGCTATTGTCGGCAGGCGGTCGTCCGGGCAAAATGTGGGCACAGGCGTGTCCCCGGCGTGGAGGCGCGTTGCGGTTGAGGACATGCCATGGCGCGAATTGGATTCTACTCCGGTTCCTTCGATCCCGTCACCTTCGGACATACCGATGTGATCGCGCGGGCGGCCGAACTGGTCGACCGGCTCGTGATCGGGGTTGGCGTCCATGCCAGCAAAAATCCGCTATTTGCCGCCGCTGAACGGGTTGAAATGCTGCGTATGGAAACCGTAATCATCGCCGACAAGAGCGGAACGGAAATCGAGATTGTCACATTCGACAATCTGGCCGTCGATGCTGCCCGCGCCGAGGGTGCAACCGTGATCTTCCGCGGGTTGCGGGATGGTACGGATTTCGATTACGAAATGCAGATGGCCGGTATGAACGGGGCCATGGCACCCGATATCCAGACCGTATTCGTCGCCGCATCGCCGCAGGTCCGCCACATCGCGGCAAACCTCGTACGGCAGATCGCCAGGATGGGCGGCAACGTCGGTGCCTTCGTCTCTCCGGAGATCGAGGTCTTCTTGAAAGAACGCTGCAAGGCTCTTTAGTTTGCGCTTCTTTCTGGTGCCAACACTGCGCAGGCTTGTGTTGGGCTGGTTCGCCAACTCTGCTTCTGTTGGCCCACACTTCCTGAAGTCGTGTGGGGCTGGCAGCATCCGGCGCCGTACGATTCTGCGGAGCCGCGTTCTTGGGGCCAACACTGCGCAGGCTTGTGTCGGGCAGTTCGCCAACACTGCGCAGGCTTGTGTTGGGTGGCCCGGGAGTAAGGCGATAGATCGCAAGCGCCGCCCTTTCGAGCGGCGTCGAGTTTTCCGTGCCTGAGCGGCCTTTCAGCAAGCGAACTCAGCCTTGAAAGGCAATCCGTGACTTAGAACGGGATCTCGTCGTCGATCTGCTTGTCGAAGTTGCCGCCGCCCGAGCCGCCGCCGGAACTGGGGCCACTGCGTGGTTCATCATAGCCGCCGCCGTAGTCGGACTGGCGGTTGTCGCTCATGCCGGCGCTGTCGCCGCCGCCGGCGCGGCCATCAAGCATGTGCAGCGTGCCGTTGAAGCCCTGCAGCACGACTTCGGTCGAATAGCGGTCCTGGCCATCCTGACCCTGCCATTTGCGGGTCTGCAGCTGACCTTCGATGTAAACCTTCGAACCCTTGCGCAGGTACTGCTCGGCGACCTTGCACAAGCCTTCGTTGAAGATGGCAACGCTGTGCCATTCCGTCTTTTCGCGGCGCTCGCCTGTCGCCTTGTCGCGCCAGGACTCGGAGGTGGCGATGCGCAGGTTGGCGATGGGGCGGCCATCCTGGGTGCGGCGGATCTCGGGATCGCGTCCCAGATTCCCGACCAGGATCACCTTGTTCACTGATCCAGCCATGTTCGGCTCCTCTCGTTTCGTTTGCGCTTGCGGCCTACCGGCGGTGCGCGCGGTTGATTCCGTGGCGACACCCTAACCGTTGTCGTGGCCACTGAGCCGTACGCGGCAAGCTTGTCCACGACTTGTTGTCTGGTCCACACCCGGCAAGCCGGTGTGGAGCTTTGTCTGGTCCACACCCGGCAAGCCGGTGTGGAGCTGGTTTATGCCTTCCGCGAACGGTGGACGATTCGCGTGTTCTAACTTTGTTCCAATCTAGTCTGGATGAATGGCATATGCAAGAGGCCCGAGACGCATGCAAGCATTGTCAGGCGACGCCGCGGCAGTGGTCTATGCCATCATCGGACGGTCGGATGCCGATATTTGCGTTGGCATCATCATTGTAAAACATCCAGAAGCAGCCTTGGGTTATTCCGTCGGACCGGATATCACTCTAGCGGTCGCGGGCGCGATCGGCGATGGACTGAAGTTCGCGGACGACGCGGGCGGGAACGCCCTGAGCGGCGGCGCATTCCTCTTCGGACAGCCGCTCGTCAATGACCGCCAGGTCGCCGCGGAATTGCGGTTGGATGGCGCGCAGGGCGACACCTGTCGCGACGGCTCCATTGATCCAACGCACGCGGCAAATCATCGTTTCGAGATGCTCGGTGAGTTGTTGCGAGTAGAGCGAGGCGGCTGCAATCGGCGGCGGCGCCGGCGCACCGTCAAAAGGTTGCGGCGCACCACTGGCAGCCAGCACCGGCTGGGGCGCGCTGATCTCGCCGCCGGTCCTGCTGACGATATTGTCCCACAAGCGGTTCTGGTCGGTTCCCTGCCAGCTTTTCATCGATTCCGCATCGAGCAGTTTGGCCAGCTGTTCGTTGACACGGGCCTTCAGGGACGCACTCTTGATCTCATCCATGGCATCGCCGATGCCTTTCAGGCTGTCTTCCTTCAGCGGCTCGACGACGACATTGTTGGCATCGAGCAGATCGACAGAGTTCTCTGCGGGGGGCTTCGTCATCCAGATCCTGGCGCCGCGCATATCGGCTGCCTTCAGGTTGGCGCCGCTGAAGTCGGCAGCTTCGAGGCGGGATTTGTAGAGGCTGGCGGCCTCGAGATCCGCACCTTCCAGCGTCGCGCCTTCGAGCCTTGCGTAATCGAGAACGGCCGCCTGCATCGAGGCCCAGCGAAAATCGGCGCCGAGCAGACGAGCGCCGTTGAAATTCGCTCCCTGCAATGAGGCAATCGCGAAATTGGCGCCGTAGGCCTTGATACCGCCGGTCAGGTTGGCTTTGTCGAGGCGGGCCTGGCCGAAGTTCGCGCCGCTGATCACGGCGTCGACGATGTCGGCGTCTTCAAGAATGGCCTGCTCGAAGGAGGCGCCGCTGGCGTCGATCCCGGTGAGCAGCGCACCCGACATTTCGGCGCGTGAGAAGTTCGTGCCGACAGCGATGACGCACTTGGCCTTGTCGCGGTCGTTCTTAAGCCGCAGGGCGTTGATTTCCGTGCACTGAAGCGATGCGTTGCGCAAATCGGTGCCATCCAGGCTCGCTTCGGTCAGGTCGGCGCCGGTCAGGTCGGCCTGATGCATGTCCGAGCGGTCAAGCTTGGCGAAACGCAAATTGCGCCCGCGCAATTTCAGCGTCGCCTCGCCTTCGGTGACAACGCGGTCGGAGACGAGGTCGGCATCCGTCACGACGAGATTGCGGCGGAAGATGCCAAACAGCGCGCCTTCGGCATCGACCGGCACGAGGGGGATGACGAAACCACTGTAGTACCTGGGGCCGGCATCGTCGCCGTCGTTCATGTGCCAGTAGAGCCCCTGACTGACCGCGTCGAGACGCTCGCCGGGGATCGTTGCCACGAAGAACGAGAACAGCGTCACGAAAATCATGACGACCGTGGTCAGCATGAAGCTGACCGGGTGCGCGGCCGTGGTGCGAAAGAAGGCCTTGAAGAACGAGGTCTCGGCGCGGGTCAAAAAGACGCCGATCATGATGAGCACCAGGACATCGATGACCAGGGCGATGCGGTGCGTCCATGTGATAACCGGGTCGTGGTAGGGCAGGAACACGACCTGGATATAGAGCAGCAGGATGACCGGCAGGATCACCAGCGTCAGCCAGCTCATCGCGTGCAAGAGCGTCCCCATGACCTTGGAGCGGTGCGGGCCGGCGATGGCCTGGACGAAGAACAGGTTGTGCAATTCAAGGCGCAGGGGATGCGTGCGCCGGTCGGTCGATTCAAGCAATCGAATGGCATGGTCGAATTCGAGCGCCTTGCGCGCCAGCAGAACCAGCTGGGACACGACGCCGAGGTGAAACAATACCAGCACGACCGGTGCGAACTGGAAAAACTGCGTCAGCGGGATGTCGACTTGCATGATCGGCAGGGAGACGGGCGTTTCAAGCAGCAGAATGGTGTGTGTCACACCTGCCACAGCGATCATCAGGTAGGTCATGATCCCCATGAAGATCAGCCACGCGGTATGGGCCGAATCGCTCGAGCGATTGACGGCCTCCAGCAGGCTGTAGGGGTTGACGGGCGTTTCACCCTCGGGCGAAACGCGACCCATATCTGACATTCAGTTCGCCCCCCAATGGAACACGCACACGCCACTGGCGCGAAAGCTGGCCAGACCATAGCGGAGAAAGTGTGGCGTGCGCATCTCACTGATTTGCCGCATGGTTTCAGCAGCGGCGGACCTGTGGCCATGAGGTCGCACATTTTCCGGCCGCTGGTTCCACCTAAATCTGAATTGCTCTAGCACGTATCTTGCGTCGGCAGCATTGGCGTCCGGCAATCGCGTTGACAGCGGCCCTGAAGGTTGGTGTGTGGTTGCCTCAATTGGATTTCCGCCGTTTCAAGGGAGCACGAATGGCCAAGGGGTATGACTGTCTTAAGTGTCCGGGCTATTGCTGCTCGTATCCGCTCATCGGCCTGACCAAGCGCGACGTGCAGCGGCTGGCCCGCCATCACGGCCTCGAATTCGAAATCGCGCGGGAAAAGTTCACGCAGGAGGCGCACGGGCGCAAGTACGTGATGCGCCGGCAGAAGGACAAGTATTTCGGCAAGATCTGCCAGTTCTTCGACACCGCCGAACGGCGCTGCAGCATCTATCAAGCCCGCCCGGCGGTGTGCCGCGATTATCCCAACGAGACCCGCTGCGGCTATTACGACTTCCTGCAATTCGAACGCGCGGCCCAGAAGGACCCCGATTTCGTTGCTGTGACCAATCATCGCTAAATTGCGTTTTCGCTCAGTTGTGAGTTGATCCTCGCGCTCGATACATGCTGCCTCGCTGGCAAAGCCGCCACGTGACCCCGTTGGTGAGGAGGCGAACATGCGTACACTCTATGTCTTCGGGCCACATTTCGGCCTGCCCGACGCCAGCCCCTTCTGCACGAAGGCAATGGTGCTGTTGAAAATGGCCGGACTGAATTACGAGACCGCCAACTGCGATCCGAGAAGAGCGCCCAAGAAGAAGGGGCCGTATCTCGTCGACGATCGGGAAACGATCGCGGACACGGCTTTCATCCGCTGGCACATCGAGAAGAAATACGGTTACGATTTCGAGCACGGCCTGTCGGCGGAACAGCGAGGCATCGCCTGGGCGGTGGAGAAGCTGTGCGAGGACAACATCTATTTCGCGGTGCTTCACGAGCGCTGGCTGGTCGATGGGAATTTCAACGCCGGGCCGCGGGTCTTCTTCGAGACCATTCCCGTACCGCTGCGATATGCGGTGATCGCCATGGTGCGCAGCCAGGTCAAGCGCGATCTGTGGGGCCAGGGGCTTGGGCGACATAGCCGGGGCGAGCTGGTGCGCATCGGCAATCGCGGAATCGAGGCGATTTCGCAAGTGCTCGGCGACAAGCCGTTCCTCTTGGGGGATACGCCGAAGGGCGTCGATGCCATGGCGTTCGCGACGGTTGCCGGGGTGCTGTGCGAGCGGTTTGAAACGGATATGCTGGCGCATGCCCAGCGCAAGGCCAACCTCATCGCCTATCGCGACCGTTGCATGGCGCTCTGGTTCCCGGAGATGGCTGGAATCCGTGCGCAAGCGGCGGAGTGAGGCGGGGTTGCAAACGTCGATGCGGACTGTGAGCTTCCATCTAAATCTGAAAAGCTCTAACCGCCGAGGCGAAGTTCCACGCGCCTGTCAAGCTGATAAAGATCCTCGGGCGGCAGCGCGTTTCGGTCGACACCGGCGAACGGTTCGCTCTCGCCCTTTGGTAGAAGAATAATCTCGCCGTTATATCCGCCTGCTCTCAGCTGATCGCGCACGGCCTCGAGGCGCTCGCGCGACAACTGCATGTTCAGCTCTTGCGATCCGCGTTCGTCGGCGTGCCCGGAAAGCGTTATGCGACCGTGTTCGGTCACCTTGAGGTATTCCAACAGCAGTCGGACTGCGGCCTGCCCCTCTTCAGTGAACGCGGCTTCGCGATAAACGAACTGGACTGGAATGGGGATCGAGCGGGCCTGCACCTGGGCGACGGGTGCCTCCCTGGAGGCGGCCTTTTCCGGTGCGCTTGGAGCAACCTCCGGTGCGGCTGCGGCCGTTGTCGTAGCCCGAATCTGCCGGTCCTCTGGTCGCTTGCCGGCTCGCGCCTCTTCGACGAGACCTTCAAGCGACGCAAATAGCCGCTTGTTGACATCGGCCACGCTCCCGGGCTTCGCCGCGGTCGCGGGCCTGGCTGCTGCAGGTGCGGAAGCCGGCTCCTGCTGCTTTTGCGCATTCGAGCCGGCCGCAGCGGTTTCGAGGTGCAGTTCGGCTGATGGATCTGGAATCTTTTCTTCCGTCACCAGCGTCCAGTTGCCCTGGCTGTCCGCACTGGCCGTGCCGACCAGCAGATCGCCGACGAGAACGTTTATGCGCTCGAAGGGTTGCGCGCGTCCGGCGAAGACCGACACGCCATCGGGACTGACGCGCGCCACGTCAAACGAGGGCCGTGGCGATTGCGACGATGGGATGCCGCCGAGGGACCTTGCGATTTCGGAGAGGGCATCGGTGGTCTTCGAGCTTTCCGATCGGGCAGTTTCTTTCGCGCCGCGCAGGTCGGCTACGTCTGACTTCGCCGGTGTTCGCTGAGACTTTTCACCTGTGGGATTGAAAAGACCATCGATATCGAGGTGTGCGAAACCCACGCCCGCACCGACGAGCAGTGCAACCAGCAAGACGGCTGAACCGAGACTCCGGATACCCATTTCTGCAACCTCGACAACATGGCAGGCGGCATCGTGGTGTCGCCCGGATTAGCTCTCCCTCAAAAGTTGCCCGCATCCAACTATATCACGTCGTCGCCACCAAAGGAGTCTTGAATTGCTTCAAAGGTCGCAATGCGCGTTCGCATTGGCTCGGCGCCAATCGCTACGTACACGCCCGTGGAGCGTCCGCAGCAGCGTGCTGGCGGTCTTGCGGCCGTGAACCCTGTCAGATACCCGCCAGCGCCTGGTCCAGGTCGGCGATGATGTCGGCCTTGTCTTCGATGCCGACCGACAGGCGCACAACGTCGGGTCCGGCGCCGGCGGCGAGGCGCTGATCGTCGGTGAGCTGGCGATGGGTCGTGGACGCTGGGTGGATGACAAGCGAACGGGTGTCGCCGATGTTGGCCAGATGCGAAAACAGGTTGAGGCCGTGGACAAACTTGACGCCGGCCTCGTAGCCGCCCTTGAGGCCGAAAGTGAACACGGCGCCCGCCCCCTTCGGGGCAATTCTCTGCTGGATAACGTGGTTGCTGTTCGTCGGCAGGCCGGCATAGTTGACCCAGGCGACGGCGGAGTGGCTCTCCAGCCAGCTGGCGACGGCGACCGTATTCTCGCAGTGACGCTGCATGCGTAGCGGCAGAGTCTCGATGCCGTTCAGAATAAAGAATGCGTTCATCGGCGAAATGGCCGGGCCGATGTCGCGCAGGCCCATGACGCGGCAGGCGATGGCGAAGGCAAAGTTGCCGAAAGTCTCGGCGAGCTTCATGCCGCCGTAGGACGGATTGGGCTCGACGAGGGTCGGATAATGGTGCCTGGCGCCGAGCCAGTCGAAGGTGCCGCAATCGACGATGGCGCCGCCGATCGAGTTGCCGTGGCCGCCCATGAATTTCGTCAGCGAGTGGACGACAATATCGGCGCCGAAGTCCTTCGGGCGGCACAAATAGGGGGAGGCCAGCGTGTTGTCGACGATCAGGGGGATACCAGCGTGTTTGGCGATCCTGCCGATGGCTTCGAGATCCATGACGATACCGCCGGGGTTGGCAATCGATTCACAGAAGATCGCCTTGGTCTTGCCGGTAATGGCGGCTGCGATGGTTTCCGGGTTGGTGCCGTCGGCCCATTTCACGCGCCAGTCGAACTTCTTGAAGGAGTGATTGAACTGGTTGACCGAGCCGCCGTAGAGCTGGCGGGTGGCGACGAATTCGTCACCGGGCTCGAGTAGCGTGTGGAACGCGAGAAACTGGGCGGCGTGGCCGGAAGCGACGGCGAGCGCGGCGGTGCCGTCTTCAAGGGCTGCGACGCGGCTCTCGAGAACGGCCTGCGTCGGGTTCATCAGGCGCGTGTAGATGTTGCCGAAGACTTCGAGGTTGAAGAGGGAGGCGGCGTGGTCGGCGTCGTTGAAGACGTAGGATGTGGTCTGGTAGATCGGCGTCGCGCGGGCGCCGGTTGCGGGATCCGGGGCAGCGCCTGCGTGGATGGCAAGCGTCGAAAAATGCGGCGTCGTTGGTTTTCCGCTATCCGGCATGTGGGTCTCCTCGTCGTGACGCAAATGTTTGCTGCACGATATGCGCGGCAGACGTGCGCGCAAACCCGGATTATCGGTGGATCACCGAAAGGTTTGCGCGCCGGAAATCTGGCGGCATGTTCGTTTGCTCAAAGCTTTGCGAACTCCTGGGGAGCGCCGCACTTCCACTTGGCGATACGCCAATCGGGATTGCCGGCCGACCACTGCGCTACGGTAATCTGCCCGCGAAACATGCATTGCTGGGGGGTAACCTGATCGCCCATATAGCTCAGGTTGACGTCCTTGCAGGTGGCAGGCGCCGATATAAGGCACACGGATAAAACTAGCTCGATCATCATCGGTCTCCAATTGTTGTTAGTCGTTCCGCTTTTTGCGGCCCGATTCCACTTGGGCGACCCTGGATCTTTTCTTGTTATGTCTTAAAGCTAAGTGAGTCTGACTGGGCCTAACAAGTTTCTTTATTGACCAGAACTTGCAGAGTTTTTGTGCAGCGCACCAATCCGGCACCGAAGGCATTTCAGGCCATCCGGCTCCCGCGTGTAACTCGCGGCCGTTACAGCGAGTTCCCAGAAGTTTGACGACGTCCTCAAATGACTAGTTTTTGTGCAATGCGGCGCACTGTCGCTTTTCCGATCATGCAACATCGTAAGCGAAGCGTTGCCGGGCGGGCACAACTTTCCCGCTCCGGGATGCCTTGCAACGGCCCTGGGAAAATCAGGTCGCGTGAAATTCAATCGAGTTCGAGGACCGACATGACCTTGAACGTGCGCAGAACCCCATCCTGTTCGAGGATTGAGACGTACTCTCCCGCCTTGAACGCGTGTTCGCCAAGACGGTAACCGGTTTCATCGCTCTCCGCGTCGCCGTGGATATCGTAGTGGAAGGCCCAGCCGCCGCCACGCTTCTTGACGATGTGGCCGACCTCGTCGGGCTGACCGGCCCAGAACCGTTTGACCCGGCAGCGGTCCTTCTGCTTGCGCCAGTCGGCTTCGATGATACGGCCCTCGTCATCGAGGGGGGCGATGAAATCGTAACCGTGGGCGCGGCTGCCTTCGGGATGGTTGTGGTCACGGGCCAGTTCGAGGCGGACGCGGCGCATGCTCGGCAGAAACGGCTGGGTCATGGGGGCTCCGTTGTTTGTCATGGTGCCGCCTGATGGACGGCGAAGGGATCAGTGGGACAACAGCAATGGCAGGGGGCTTTCGTTCGTCATATCGCGCGTGACGCCGCCGAATACGAATTCCCGCAGGCGGGAGTGGCCGTAGGCACCCATGACGATGAGATCGGATTCGAGGCGGGTTGCCTCGTTGATGAGCGTGCGGGCAACTCCGGCATTCGATGTCTGCAGGTGCGTCACGGTTGTCGGAATGTCGTGGCGGGCGAGGGCTGCGGCCAGCGCGTCGGCGGGGGTGTCGTTTGCCAGCGGGCTGGCGTCGGGAGTGACGGTGAGGATCGTGACGTTTTCAGCCGCGATGCAGAAGGGCAACGAGTCATAGGCGGCGCGGGCGGATTCGCGGGCTCCGTTCCAGGCAATGGCGACTTTCTTGATCTCAAGCGAGTGCCGGCCGGAGCGGGGTACGAGGAACACCGGTCGTCCACTTTCGAGGGCGAGGCGCTCGGGGAAGTCGAGCACCGGCCCAAGGTCCCACTCGGGGTCGCGCTGAGACGCGACGATCAGATCGGCGGCGCGTGCGTGTTCGAGGACGGCGGCGACAAGATCGCTGTTGAGACGGCGTACGCTGACCCATTCGGCGACGAACGGCTGCTCGCGAGTGGCTTCTTCGAAGGCGGAGCGCAATTCGGCTTCAGCGTCCTCAGCGGCGCGCAACATCTCTTCGATCACGGTCGTCGAATAGGGGATCGCCAGCGGGGGAACGGGCGGCACGGCGGAGAACGCAGCCGCACCTATGAGATGGGCTCCATGGCGGCGCGCCAGAGCGCATGCTGCCTCGAGGAGCGGCTCGCAGCCGTGACGGCGGCTCATATAGACGAAGATCGTTTTGAACTGCATGGAACGCTCTCCTGAGCGAAAGGTTCTTTCGAGACGGCTCCGGTGACCTTCCTGACAAACAGCATGGAGGGAACCGGCACACGCGACATTGACAAACATCAACGTTTAAGGCGGCGGTTGGCTGCATTCTGCGGTTGCTAAATTCATCAAGTAGAGGATACCCCGCCGATGTTGCGCTGGCCCAACCGCCTTTCAAGATTCAATGCTCCGGCGATCCTGACCGCGCTAGTCTTGTGCGGCTGGCAAGCCCCGCCTGCGTCGGCGCAGATGGTCGATCTCACCGATGCGCAACGGACGCTGCTCGCCCAGCAGCTCAAGGAACACTACAAATGCGATCTCGGCGCGGTGCTGTTCTCGCGGGAAATCGAGGTCGGCGGGCGCAAGCAGCTCGAAGGGCGCATCCGCTGCGATGACCAGCGCGAAGTCGATTTCACCCAAGCCGGCGCCAACCAGAAGTTTCAACTGAAGCTCTGTATGCCGACGGTTTGTTGAGCGCGTTGTCTGGTTCGCAGGCGATCACGATGGTCGGTTGGGCTGGTCGGTTGGGCCGGTCAGGGTCGCGTTTTGAGGCGGCCTGATCGCATGCATTGAAATAGCAATCCCTGCATCCACAGTTTTGATTTGGCCTGGGGATAGCGGGGACAGACCGAGCGATCCGGATTCTGCGAGCGCGAATCTCGTTAACGCTCAAATGCGTGACCTGGCGTCTCGGATCCATGACGCAAGCGTCAAACAGTTGTCTCATGTGGACGCGGCGATACCTCGCCCATTCCACCAGCGTTAGTCGCCCCGGACCGCTTTCGTATCGCGAATTCCAGAGGCTTTGTCGTGGCGTGCTGACAAGTGCGCGTCCGTTGCGTTGGTGCCGCAGTCCCGTCTGCTTTCCTTTGAGCGGGGCCAGTCGAAACGAGGTATCGATGTTGAAGTCGTTGCATGAGAAGCGTCGTTCGGGGCGCTCTCCCGGGGGCGTCGCGGTCACGCTCGCCGCCGCCTTGATGACCAGCGCGTGCGCGCAAAGCGGCCTTGATCTTCCGGATATGTCATTGGCGCCGGCAAGCGATGGCGGCTCGTCCATGACAGCACTGACGACGGGCTCGATCGCGTCGAGCACGCTTGAACCGGTCGGATCGCAGGATGCTCTGGCGAAGGCGCCCGTCAAGCCGGACACCGGGAAATCCCTCGCCGAAGCGCGCAAGTTGCGCGAAGGCAACCAGAAGGCCAAGGCGCTCGCCGTGCTGGAGGCGGCTTCGCAAGTCGATCCCGACAACAAGGTGCTGTTGCGCGAACGCGGCCTCATTGCCGCCGATCTCGGCCGCATCGGCGAAGCCAAGGATCTGTTGCGCTCGGCGATCGATCCGGCCAATCCGGACTGGCGCACGCATTCCGCACTCGGATCGGCTTTGGCCGCCGAGGGCAAGCACACGGAAGCCCAGGGGGAATTCGCGCGCGCTCTCGAACTGGCGCCCGATCACCCATCGGTGTTGAACAATCTGGCGCTCTCCTATGCGCTCGACGGCAAGCCCGATCGGGCCGAAGCCCTGCTGCGCCAGGCCGCCGAACGCAGCGGCAACGTCAAGACGAAGCAGAACCTCGCCCTGCTGCTCGGCTTGAGAGGGCGCACCGACGAATCCCGTCAGGTGGCTTCAAGCGTGCTGCCGCACGAGACGGCGGTGGCGAATGCGAGCTACCTGAGCGACCTTCAGGACGGCAACGTGAAAGTATCGCGCGCGGACAAGAAATCGCCCGCAACGATCCAGTCGGCGAACGCCTCACAACGTTGATTTCGCCGTCGGGGGAAGACTGGAATTTTTCTTGATCACCAAGACCGGCCCGGTTCTCGCGCGAGCGTGGGCCGGGTTTTTGCTTTTGGCGGCGGAATTTTATGGTTTCCGGGCGACGGCTGAAGACGCAGTAGCATTTCTGCTGGACCCGGACGACTGTTGCTCTATGGTCTGATCATCAGCGAACAGCACGATAACCCGTTGGGTCGACCTTCTGGTTGAGAGCCAGCTTGCATCAGTCACAGGAGAGTGGATCATGGCCAACGGGACTCCGACGGTCTGGAGGAACATAGGGACTGTAAACACGAGCGATAACGGAACAGGCGGCAACACGCAAAGCGACAGCCAAGTCGTAGGACTTGCGTCCGGCGGATTTGTCGTTGTCTGGGCGGATGCCAGCCATACCGGCACGGTCACCACCAACGACAGCGTTAAGTTTCAGATCTACGATTTCCTTGGCAACAAAGTCGACGGCGAGCAGGAGGCTCTCGGCGTAATGCTCAACAGCGGCTTCGATGAATACGATCCTGCAGTGACGGCATTGCCCGATGGCGGGTTTGCAATTTCTCTTATTTTTTCCGCCGCAAGCGGCACGCCCGGTGCAACCGTCGTCGCGTATTTCGACGCAGCGGGCAACTTCGAAAATGCGGATTCCATCGGCGAGGATTCTACTGCGCCGGCAATAGCGGTCTTGCCGGACGGCAGCACGATATCCGTGTTTGAATCGACCGATATCGAGGATGACGTCGGCGTCTTCGGAACGCCCGCGTCTGCCGAGGGCGCGTTCGGTATGCCATTCGTTGTCCTTGACGAAGCCGACGATCAGTTCGATCCGGACATTTCAACGTTGAGCAACGGCAATGTCGTTGTCGTTTACGAGGATGAGATTGCCGGAGGGCCTGACGTCGATATCGCGTTCGGCATCTTCAGCCCAGGAGGGACCGAGATCGTCAGCCGGACGCCGCTGGCTATCAACTTCACTGTCGAACGCGACCCCGCCGTCGCCGCGCTCGTTGGCGGCGGGTTCGTTGCCGTTTGGGAAGACGTCGACGGGTTCACCGGCGACGCGAGCGGCTCAGCACTCGTTGCCGAAATTCGCGGCAATGACGGCACGAGCGTCATCAAATCCGATTTCCTCGTCAACTCCGGCACAACGGGGAGCCAGACTTCGGCTGACGTCACGGCGCTTTCGAACGGCGACTTCGTCGTCACGTGGTTCGACAACGGTTCACGGCTGGCCGGGCAGGTATTCGATGCGCTTGGCAACAAGCTCGGCGACGAGTTCGTCGTGCCGGGCACCGGCGCCTTCGACTTCCAGCCATCCGTTACTGCGCTGAAGGACGGCCGATTCGTCATCACCCACACGTCGGATGTGGAGCTTGGCAGCAACCAGGAAATCGTTGCGCAGATTTTCGACCCACGGCTCAACCCGATCACGGGCACGGAACTTGCCGACACCATCGCCGCCCGCCTCGACGGCGGCACCATCAACGCGCTCGGCGGCAACGATCTCGTGCAGGGGCAGAGCGGCGCCGATCTCATACTCGGCGGCGATGGGCTGGACAGCCTGTTTGGCGGCGATGGCAATGACGCGTTGTTCGGCGGCAATCAGAACGACGTCATACGCGGCGGCAACAACAATGATATGCTGCGCGGCGAAAACGGCATTGACCAGTTGTTCGGCGATAATGGTGTCGATCGCCTGTTCGGCGGCAACCAGAACGATATTCTACGCGGCGGCAACCAGAATGATTTTCTGCGCGGGGAGAACAATAACGACCGGATATTCGGTGACGGCGGCAATGACGTTCTTGTCGGCGGGCTCGGCCGCGACATCCTCACTGGTGGAGCCGGGAGGGACCGGTTCGACTACGACAGGATTCAAGAGTCGCGCGGGGCGACGCGCGATAAAATCTCGGGCTGGAACGATTTCCAGGATCGCATCGACCTGAGAACCATCGATGCAAACACGACCGTCGGCGGCAACCAGCGCTTCAAATTCATCGGCGAGGATGCGTTCTCACGGACGGCGGGCGAATTGCACATCCGCGACATCGGGTCCATCACGCGCGTCGAAGGCGACATCAACGGCGACGGGCGTGCCGACTTTGCGATAGATGTCATCGGCGCCTCGACGCTGGTGCAGAGCGAGTTCCTTCTTTGACGTGCAGCCTGAAATGAATGCAGACGGGCGGCCCGCTCGATCGGACCGCCCGATTTGAATTACCGCGACACACCGGCTGCTCGGCTATTGGAGGCCCTTGGCGGCTGGTGCAGCGCCGGCTGCAGGCGTCGTGGTTGCCGCGCTGCCGGAGCTTCCTGCGCCGGATTCCGTCTGGTTGACGTATTCCTTCCAGGTTGTATCGCGGCGTTCGCCAGAGCGCGGGCTGACACCCTGGGCGCGCTGGAGGTCGCGTGAGTTGGCAACCGTAAGTGCGAGATTGCGCTGGGCGGCGCAACCGTAGTTTTCAAAGCGGATTCGTTCGCGATCTCGACCGGTATCTTCCGGCCATTGACCGCATTCGGGCGCAATCGCCACCGGACGGACGTAAGCGAGCTTGATCGCAGGGCCGAATTCGCCGTTCTCGGAATCGCCGTGGCGGTCCATCCGGATACTGCGACCGCTGATGCCGGAGGCTTGCAAGGCGTCCTCGATTTCGCGAAGCGACCGCGACGCTGCCAGATGCGCACCGGCCGAGCGGGGAGCGGATAATGTGATCGGGCCGTTGGCCTCGGCGCGGTAGCGTTTGACGAAGCGGTAGACGTCGGCCTGCTGGTCGTAGCTGAGGCCCTCGCCCTTGCCGCCCATCTCGACGAGAAGCGCTTCGGTCTGGCCGCGATAGGCGATGGGATGGCGCTTGTCGGGATCGTTGAGTTCGGCGGCCGTGAAATCGTCGAGGCGCAGATGCTCGCGGCAGCCGGCAGTCGAGAGTGCGGCCATGGCGATGGCGATCGCCAGCGCATTCATCCTTGAATTGATGATCATCCCTTCACCCCCGGGTAGTCGATAATGAAACCGTAGTCGCCGCGGTAGCGACCGCTGTCGGCGGCGCCTATGCCGTAGACGCGGTTGATGTTGCCGAAGAACAGTTCCTTCAGCTCGCTCGTCGGGGCGTAACCGTCGTCGGGCCTCGCCAACACTCCACGCGACTCGTGGCTGGCAAGGTAGGGCGTGACGAGGATGACGAGTTCGGTCTCGCGGCGGCGATAGTCGTTCGAGCGGAACAGCGCTCCGAGGATCGGCAGGTTCTTCAGCCCGGGAACGCCCTCGACACTTTGGCGGGTCTCGTCGGATAGCAGGCCGGCCATCGCCAGCGTGCCGCCGCTCGGGAGTTCAAGCGTCGTCTCGGCACGGCGGACGCGCAGGCCGGGAAGCGAGATCGTCGCCAGCTGCACGGCGCCTTCGGAAGATATCTCACTGACTTCGGCGGCGATGGTGAGGCTGATGCGGCCTTCGTCGAGCACAACCGGCTTGAACGAAACGTTGACGCCGAACGGCTTCCACTCGACCGTGATCTTGTTATCTTCCTCGGCGATCGGAATGGGGAACTCACCACCGGCGAGGAACTTCGCCGTCTCGCCCGAAATCGCTGTCAGCGTCGGTTCGGCAAGCGTGCGCAGGACGCCGGCGCGCTCAAGCGCCTCGACCATCGCCGTCACGCTCTGATTGGCTGTCTGCCACGTCGGCTGGGCGGCGACCCCGGCCCCGACGCCCGGCAAAGGCAACCCGGGAACAGCTTTGGGTACGAGTGCGCTGGTAACGGGAAACGCGTTCTGGATGACCTTGGCGAAGGTGAAGTTGCCGCTTTGCAGGACTGCGCCGGGCAGATCGACGCCGATGCGGCGCAGGGCTTCGCGCTGGATCTCGGCGACCTGGACCTTGAGCAGAACCTGTTCGTTGGCGGCGGTCGCGAGGAGGTTGACGACGCCGTCCTTCTTCTTGACGTAGCGGGCGGCAAGTTCGCTGGCGCGGTTGGAATCGACGCCGGAAATGACATTGCCGGAGAGCACGACGCTGTCGCCCATCATCTCGGCGCTGATCTTGGAGCCGGGGATGAGCCGGCGCAGGGTGTCGTGCAAGGCGGTCAGATCGCGGGTGACGGAAACTTCGAGGAACAGGATCTTCTGTCCATCGGGCCCGATGAAGAAGGCGTTGGCTTCACCCATGTCCTTGGCGAGGAGGTAGACCTGGCGCGGAGTCTGGACGACGGCGTCGAGAACCTCCGGGTTCGAGACCAGCACGTTCTTCATATCGACGGGAAGTTCGATCAGCATCGATTTGTCGACGCCGATGGTGATCTTTTCGCGAACCGGGAAGGGACCGTGGGACTCCACCACCAAATGCGAACGGTGATCAGGATCGGTCAGCATCGGGTCGGCGTAGTAATCGTCGGGACCTGCCTGAGCGCCGGCCGGCAAACCTGCCAGCAGCAGCGGCAGCAGCAGCAAAGCGGCCATGATGGGCATGGCGGCGTTGGGCAATTTCAACGAAAGTAAGAACGACGGCATGCAACGACACTCCCACGGTCTCTTTTCGGAACGACACCACTCAGGCCGCGGGGAACGCGGGCGGCCGACCAGGACGACTTCTTCTGGAAACGCAGGACAAGCTGAACGCTGATCGGGCGACTTTCCTGCATCGGGGGTGGAGAGTCCAATTGCGGGGGACAGTTGGTGTGGCGCCCAGGTCTGCTTCAACAGGTTGCCAACACGCTTGACGCGGGCGCCGAATCGCGGATGCACCCTTTTCGAAAGCAGGGACGCAGCGGGATTGTCGTTGCAGCACCGGCACTTGACGCGACATCGGAAAACCGGCCGGCGCGGCGGCCGGGCGGGTTCGAAAGTTATCGCCGGCCTGTTGGTAATCGGATGCGCCGCGGTTTCTTCCGGCTATTCGGAGATGCGGATCTGAGTAATAGAGCGGCCGATATTGCGGAACGACTGGATCAACATGCTGCCGTCGGAGGCAGCGAAGGCTTCATCGTCGCTGCTGGCACACTCGCGCAGCAGCGCCTGGGTGGCGGGATCGCTCTCCAGGCGGAAGGCAACGGTGTAGATCTTGATGCCGGCGGCCTTGGCATTGGTGCAGACCTGGCGCGTCTTCTCGTTGAGGTTCTGCGTGTAGCCGGCTTCGGTGTAGGTGGCGCCCAGCCTGCCCTTCGAAGCATATCCGTGCGACCCGTAGATGGAGTTGTTGTGATTGTTATCGGCAGCGTAACGGTTTTCGCCGTCGGTCATCAGGATCAGGATCTTGGAATTGGCATCGGTTGCGTAGGCGCGACCCTCAGCAAACGGCAGCGACGGCGAGAGAATGCGCCAGCCCCAGGCGACGCCCTCCTTGATGTTGGTGTAGCCGCTGGCCTGCATGGCGTCGATCGCCGTCTCGATCAAAGATTTGGTCGAGTTGAGCGGCAGGACGGCCTGGGTCGTGCAGCCTGAGTTGGGACCCGAACCGTTCATCGTCGGCTGATTGGCGTACTTGCAGGTGCGCGCCTGTGCTTCTTCGTTTGGGATACGGATGGTTTCCCAGTCCTGGCAGTTGCCGCGCCGCGAGTAGCGGGTGCAGATCTTTTCGTAGGGCGTGCAGGTGCCGCCGTCGTCGTTGATATAGCTGTTCGAATAGCCCAGTTGCGAACTGCCCTCGTCACCGGGCTCGTCTGGCGCGAACATTGGGACGAAGAGGTAGTCGCCGCCCGAGGCGGGGTCGTCGGTGACATCGAGGCCGTTGGGCCGCGCCTCGACGCAGCCGGCCCAGCTTTGGCCAAGGTCGCTGAACAGCTGGAAGCGGGTGCGGTTTTCAGCAACGTTCTCGTAGTGGATCGACGAAGCGCCGGAACTGTCGATCCAGTCTGCTGCGGAGTAGATCGAGCCGACGTTGACCGAAGCGGCGAACGGAACGACGCCGACCATGACGCGGCCGGTGCCTTCGACACCGGCGAGGACCGGTTGGATCAGATCCTTGGCCGCCGTCTTCAGGTCGGCGATGTAGGTGCCTCCCATCGAACCGGAATTGTCGAGGACAAGGGCAATCTCGGTGGTGCCATTGCCGCGATTGACCTTGGCGCTGACGGATACGTTGCGGTCCTGGCCGACGCCCGGGAAATAGGCTTCGACGGCCTTGAGCAGGGACGCGTGCCAGTCGGTCGAGGTCCTGGCCGAAATTGCTCCAGCGGAAGAATCGAGCCTGACGTCCTTCAATTGCGAATCCGCATTCTGCGTCCGGTTGGCGGCGTAGTAGGCCTTTGCCATGACTTCGCCGGTGACCTCGGCATTATCCAGTCCGAGCTGGTTGGAGGCTGCAAGCATGGCGGCATCGAGGGCGCGCTGATCGCGGGCACGCTCGGTGACAAGGCGGCTGTAGTCGATTGCAACGGCGGAGACGAAGAGGATGGCAATGATCATCAAGCCGAAGAATATCGACGTGACGCCGCGCCGGTCTCCGGCGAACTCTGAGAAATTGCCAGCCCAAGCGCGACGGCCACGGACGATGGTCTCGCGGCCGAGATCAAACCATGAATTCAAGCCCATGCCCTGGCACCTTTAAGATCTGGTTAGGCTGGTGGCCCGTTTCCGAATTTCTGACACCTTTGCGGCACCCGTTCATCGGCAATTCGGAGACAAAGGGACACCACCAAGATCAAAAGCATAGTGTGGTGCTTGTCTCGCAATTGCCGACGACGAACCCAGCCGAATTGTTGGTCGGCAATTGCGAGGCACCACACTAGTACCCGCTTTCAGAAGTTCGTCAGTCATTCACGGCAACCACTTTGACGAACTTCTGAAAGCAGAGGGTACTAGTAGAATATTGAATCTAGTACCGCTTTTCGATCAGAAGTCCCTGAAAGCGGTTGACTGATACGACACAGGGACTTCTGATCGGCGGTACTA
>JAHJQI010000264.1 GCA_018819265.1 Alphaproteobacteria bacterium | reverse complement strand
TGATGTAAGCCCAGCGGACAAACGCACACATTTACACAAATGTATAAACTAACTCCACCGAAATCGTATTTCAAAGCGCGGTTGCGTGTGCGTTTGCCGGTGGGGGTGTGTGAAGGTGGCGGGTTTCCGCTGGGCTTACATCAGTGTATTGAAAACGATCCAGAGATAAAAAAAATATTATTTTTGCTCAAAATAAGGGGAAGGGTAGTATATTTTAAACAATTATTCAAAAATATTTTTGCATATTTGTTGACAAACTCAAAACACTTAATGTATAATAATACATATAGGTAAAAAAACAAAATTATAAGGGGGTGAAATAATGCCTAAGTTAACAGCAGAGCAATTTCAAGAAAAACATGCGAGAAGGTTAAAAGGATCACTATCTGATATATCTGCCGGAATTGACAGAGTTACTGTAGCACCAGGTAAAAAAGCAGCCGCTAAGGTTGACAAGATGAGAAGCAGGCTTATTGCTTCAATTGATGATGGCACATGGGCTGCAAGAGTGGGTGCAGTGAGTTTAGAGGACTGGAAAGCTAAATTTAAAGATAAGGGGCTTGGAAGGATTTCAGCAGGTATAGATGGTGCAAAGGATAAAGTTATAGACTTTGCAGCACAGTTGCTACCTCATATTGAAAAAGGACAGGCTAAGATTGAAGGAATGGCTGACTTAACCTTAGAGGACAGCATAAACAGAATGAACACCATGGTTCGTCACATGGCTGAGTTTAAAAAGAAATAATCTCAGGATAATAAAAATATTTCTTTTTTCTTTTCTAAGTAAAATATAATAAAAAGGAGGTAATAAATATGCCTATTTGGATACCGGAATACTTAACAAAAAACAAAACCGAGGCTTCAAATGATCAGACACTATATATTGATCTACCGGAAAAAGAGCAGATCTCATTCTTGCAAATAGAAATATCTGTACAAAACGCAGCTGCACCCATGTTACTAAGAACTATAATGGATATTATTGACAAAATAGAAATAATTGCAGATGGAGTTAAAACTATCTACAATTTAGAGCCTGAAATAGCTTCTTATATCCAATTTGTAACTCAAAATGGATTATATCCTAATCATGGATTTAACTACACACCTAATGCAAGACAAACCTTAGAGCTAATTATTCCATTTGGTAGGTATTTATTTGATGAGGAATATATGTTAGACACTGGTCTATACGATAGTGTACAGCTTAGAATACCTTATACATTAGATGCCACTTATGATACATTAGCTACATTCAGACACTCAATAGTAATGTGGAGGCCACTGGAAAAACTTGCTCCTGTAGGATTCATAAGAAATAGAGCTGTACAAAAAGAAACTACAACTGCTGCTGTGCAGACTATTGATCATAAACTACCTATGACTTACCCCTGGAGATATCTGGGAGTAAGAGTAGAGGATACTGATCAAAATATTACAACTGATATAACTAATATAAAGTTAAATGTTGATGAAGGAAGGTTAGTACCATTTGACCTGAGAATAAATGAACTCAGAGATTTTGACAAGATTAGATTTCCAGAAACTAATGGTTACAAAATAATGGGTGCACTTTCAGATCAAACTATGGTTAGAGGACATACAGATTATCCTTACCCAAGAGCTATTGTTTCAAGTGGAGTTAGAGCTTTAATATTTAAACTATACTGGGCTATTGGAGAACAGGTAGGGCTTAATGTTTATGAAGCTACTGGTGTGGCTGTAACTGATTCTCATGCTATTGACATGCATGTTGCCGGGCCGAACCCTCATAAGTGTTTGACACTCTTTGATGGTAGAGCTACACCATTTCCTGCTGCAAACTTTACTCAGGCTAAAGTTGAATATGAGATAGCTGCTTATATATCTACACTACACACATTCGTTCAGGAAATAGTTAAGGGAAGGCTTTCTTAAGTAAAGGAAGGATAGAAAATAATGAATGAAAAAGAATGGGCTTCTATTTGGGTAACCCAAGACATGTGCGTCTGGGAGGGAAAAATTGAAATAGCTTTAATTATGGTTACTGCAGCTGCTGCCAGTTGTAGTGTAACTTTAAGAAAGGGTAGAGATAGTTCAGCATCTATTTTTGCAGTTGTAAAAGCAGCAGCAGATAATAGTAAAAATGTACCTATACCAAGAGAAACCTTTTTAGAAAATGGTTTGTATGTTGATATTGACACAAACACTACTGGAGTTTTAGTAGTTTTTAGAGCTATAAGTGAAATAACTGAGTAAGAGAGTGAGTACCCACACTCTCTTACTTTTTTTAATGTAAAGGAGAATATATAAATGACTCAAGACAAAGGTAAACTGATGCACGCTCACCCTGCTAATGAGCTGACTGAAAAACTATTTGGATTTGAGAGTGTTATAAATAAGGTTAAAATTGTTGATGCTGCTGCTGCTGATCTTGTAATAGATAGTGATGCTGTACCTACTGGTAAAATATGGAAAATCACATATATCTCAGCCCAAAACTATGATGGAGATATACCTACTCGTTTTTACTTTAGTGTTGTTCATAATGCTTCTGATATTATTATTTATAGAAAAGTGAGTTCTACTGCTCAATATGAAACTATTGATAAACATGTTGAACTGTATTTAGATGCAGGAGATGTTATAAGAGCTGCTTTTACTGGAGTTGCATCACCAGAAACCTGTTGTCTAAACATCTTTGGCTACGAAATGAACGCACCATAAGGAGAGTTATGTTTTATAAATATGAGCTTGAGATACTTACAACTAACACTAAAAGTAATCCTGCCGAACTTGAAATTAAGCTACCTTTTGGTGTAATACACCATGTGGAAATATATTTTCCACCAGGCTGTGAAGGAGAAGCTAAGGCTAAAATAGAACATGCTGAATTACAAATTTGGCCATCAAATCCTAAAGAGTGGTTTGCTGGTGATGAGTTTCCCATAGTCTTTAACGAGGATTACCGGTTAGAGGAGGATTTTAACATATTAAAACTTTATGGTTATAATGATGACACAGTAAATAGTCACACTGTAACCTTTAGAATTGGAGTAAAAGGAGAATGGAGATTATATTTAGAAGGCTTAGGTCAAGAGGTGGTGATATAAAATAAAATGGGATCACCAG
>JAHJQI010000261.1 GCA_018819265.1 Alphaproteobacteria bacterium | reverse complement strand
TGTCAGTCGCATTGGCGCCGCGTGCGCGCATGGCGGTAAAGGCAGAGTGGCCTGGCGTATCGAGGAAGGTGATCTTCTGGCCGGTCTTCAGCTGAACCTGGTAGGCGCCGATATGCTGGGTAATGCCGCCGGCCTCACCCGACACAACGTCAGTTGAGCGCAGGGCATCCAGCAGGGATGTCTTGCCGTGATCGACATGGCCCATGATCGTGACGATCGGCGGGCGCGGCTGCATCAGGGCCGGATCGTCGGCTTCGCCTTCGAGGCCGATTTCAACGTCGGATTCTGCCACGCGCCGGACGGTGTGGCCGAATTCCTCGGCGATCAGTTCGGCCGTGTCGGCATCGACAATGTCATTGCCGCGCAGCATTTCGCCTTGATTGATCATGAACTTTACGACGTCAGCGACACGTTCGTTCATCCGCCCTGCAAGGTCCTGCAGGGTGATAGTTTCAGGCAGGGTGACTTCGATCGAGACTTTCTCGCGCTGTTCCCCGCCGCCGAAACGGCGCTCGCGTTCACGTTCGCGGGCGCGGCGCACTGAGGCGAGCGAGCGCTGGCGGTCGGCATCGTCGCCAAGCGCGGACGAGATGGTCAGCTTGCCGCGGCGGCGTTCACCGCTGTCGCGGGTTGTGCGGGCGACAGCTTCGCGCGAGCGTTCGCGGTCGTCCTTGCCGGTCTTGCCGCGCTTGCTGCGGCTGGCAGCTTCTTCAGCGGCCGGATCAGGTTGGGCCGGAGCGGCATTGACGTCCGGCTTCGCGGTACGGCTGCGTGCGCTGCGGTCAACGTCTGCGGGCGCGGCGGCAGCGGCTGACGCGTCAGCTTCGGCCTTGCGAGCGGCTTCTTCCTCGGCGCGGCGGCGCACTTCGGCTTCGTCGCGATCGCGGGCTTCCTGGGCCTTGCGTTCCTGCTCGGTCCGCAGGCGGTCCTGCGCGGCAACGACTTCCTTGTTGCCGATGGCGCGGCTGGCCTCTTCGGCCTTGCGCTCGAGCAGCACCTTCTGGCGCGCCTTGAGTTCGTCGACCGTGATGCCAAGCTTGCGCGCGGTTGCAATCAGGCGCGCTTCGAGCGTGTCTGTCTGCTGCCGGGCCGGGGCTTCGCTTGTTTGTCCGGCTGCGGAGCCTGCGCCGCCAGGGCCAACCGCCCGGCGCTTCTTGGTTTCCACCACAACCTGTTTCGAGCGACCATGGCTAAAGCTCTGCTTCACCGTGCCGGCTGATTTGCGGGCCACGGTGAGCGGCTTGCGGCCACCCGAATTATTACCTGTATCGTTCGTTTCGCTCATACGTCCTACATATCACAGTTTCAGCCGAAGCGCCCATGCGTCCCGGCAAGTTTTCAAGACCGATCCTGATCCTTGAACCAGTTCAATTCGGGGGCTTCGCGAAACCCGGTCAGCCGGCGATAGGCCAGAGTCCACGTCTTCGCAATGGCTCCCTTGCGGACGAGACCGTGTATCACACGGTCGCGGCCAAAAGCCATGCCCAATTCCGCAGAGGTGAGGGCCCCTGCGACGTTCACGCTGCTATATAGCGCTTTGGCGAGAAAATACACCTTGTTACGGCCATCTTCTGCACCATCGGACGCTTCCAGCAGTATTCCATGCGTCTTCTTGCGCAGTGCGTCCTTGACCTGATCATAGCCGAGAATGACACCGCCCGCTTTCTTCGCCATGCCGAGCACGCTGAGGCAGCGCTGGAGCAGCAGGGCCTCGACCTGATCGACAAGGCCTTCCGGCACCTTGACCTGGGCCTTGAAGCCGCGCGCAAACGCCCCTTTGGAGACGGCCAGCGCGATGCTGTCACGATCAGCCTTCACCCAGACACCGCGGCCCGGAAGCTTTGAATTGATATCCGGCGTCACGACCATGTCGGGAGAGAGCACGAAGCGCACCATCTCCGTCTGCGCCAGACGCTCTCGCGTCACGGCGCACTGGCGGACAGGGCCCTCCCCATCCGCCGTGTCACCTGCCGTGCCGGTTACGCGCGGTTCACTCTTTCGGTGCGGCTTCGTCATCGCCGCCCTCCGCTGCCAGGGCATCGAGGTCGAACTCGAGCTCTTCAAGTGCTGCGTCTGCAGCGTCTGCACCGCCAAGGTCGCCAAGGGCGAGCAGGGCGCGTTCTTCTTCTGTCAGGTCTGCCGTGTCGGTTGCGGCCGGCTTTTGGGCGGCCTGCAATTGCTCCAGGGCGTCAGCCTCGATCCAGCCGGCCAGGACGCGGGCCTTCATGATGAACATCTGCGCGTCATCCTTGCGCATTTCGCCCTTCTTCAGGATCCCCTCGACCCAGACGGGCTTGCCGTCAGGTCCGGGTTCGCGGTTGCCTGTGATGTCATCGGGAACGAGCCCGGCGACATCTTCGACAGTCTTCACGCCCTCAAGGCCAAGTTTCACGGCGAAGGAGGGGGTCATGCCGTCAAGTTCCATGACTTCGTCTTCAACACCGAGTTCCTTGCGCTTGGCATCGTTTTCGGCGGCAACACGGTCTAGGAACTCGCGGGCGCGTTCCTGCAGCTCAGCTGCAACTTCTGCATCAAAGCCTTCGATCTGGATGAAGTCTTCCGGCGCAACGAAGGCGATTTCCTCGACGGTCTCGAAGCCTTCCGATGCCAGAAGCTGTGCCAGCGTCTCGTCAGCGTCGAGTGCCTCGACGAAGAGGTCGGTGCGCTCCTGGAATTCACGCTGGTAACGCTCGGAGTCTGCCGATTCCGTGACGAGGTCGATCTGCCAGCCGGTCAGCTGGGAGGCGAGGCGCACGTTCTGGCCGCGGCGGCCGATGGCGAGCGGGAACTGGTCGTCTGCAACGACAACTTCCACGCGGCGCTCTTCTTCATCGAGCACCACTTTCGACACTTCGGCCGGCTGCAGCGCGTTCACGATGAAGGTCGCGTCATCATAGTTCCATGGAATGATGTCGATCTTCTCGCCGGACAATTCGCCGACCACGGCCTGAACGCGCGCGCCGCGCATACCGACACAGGCGCCGACCGGATCGATCGAGCTGTCATTCGAGATGACACCGATCTTCGCGCGACTGCCAGGATCGCGGGCGCAGGCACGGATGTTGATGACGCCGTCATAGACCTCCGGCACTTCCTGGGCGAACAGCTTGACCATAAACTCAGGGGCCGCGCGTGACAGGAAGATCTGCGGGCCCTTCACTTCGCGGCTGACCTTGTAGAGGTAGGCGCGGACGCGGTCGTTGGGCTGGAAGTTCTCGCGCGGGATACCGTCATTGCGGCGGATGATGCCTTCGGCGCGGCCCAGGTCGACGATGACGTGGCCGTATTCGACGCGCTTGACGATGCCGTTGATGATCTCGCCGACGCGGTCTTTGTATTCTTCGTACTGACGCTCGCGCTCGGCATCACGCACTTTCTGCATGATGACCTGTTTCGCGGTCTGGGCGGCGACACGGCCGAAATCGAAGGGCGGGAGTTCTTCCTTCAGTTCGCTGCCGATCTCAAGTTCGGGATCGATACGCTTGGCTTCCGAAAGGCGCAATTCCTTGGAATCGTCTTCCAGGTCCGCATCGGCGACGACAGTCTGGATGCGCCACAGCGTCTGTTCGCCGGTCGCAGGGTCGATTTTCGCGCGTATGTCGTGCTCCTGGCCATACTTGGCCTTGGCCGCCTTTTCGATGGCTTCCTGCATCGCTTCGACGACGATGCGCTGGTCGATCGATTTTTCTTCTGCAACCGCCTTGGCGATCTGAAGAATTTCCAGCCTGTTGGCTGAAACGCCGATTGTGTTCATGTGACGTCTCCCGTCTTCTCGTTTGTATCTGTTTCGTCGTCGGTTTCATCGATCTCGAAGTCTTCCAGACCGTCTTCGTCCAGTTGCGGCGGCAGGCTGCCATCGGCGCGCGCGGCATCGATCAGGGCGTCGGTGAGGACAAGCGTCGCGCGGCTCATCTCGTTGACATGGGCGACCAGCTCGGTGTCGTCATCAAGTTCGATGTGTGCTCCGGCATCGTCTTCGCCGGTAATTGTTCCGGTAAACCGGCGGCGGCCGTCCAGCGGCCGGATCAGTTCGATTCTCACGTCGTGTCCGATCCATCGTCCGAAATCACCCGGACGGGTCAGCGGCCGGTCAATGCCCGGCGTGGAGACTTCAAGCGTGTAGGCTTCCTTGATCGGGTCGGACTCTTCGAAAACCGGGCTGAGCGCCCGCGAGAGCCGGGCGCAATCCTCGACACTTGTCGGGGCGCCGCCAGCCCGTTCGGTCATGATCTGCAGGCCGGGGCGGCGTCCGCCCATGACCCGCAGGCGCACGATTTCAAGCCCGAGGCTCGCTGCCACGGGGGCGGCGAGTTCGAGAATGCGGCGTTCCTGTTCGGTCAGGGCGATCATGGTTCTGGGTGAATCCGGGCAAAGAAAAACGGCGGCCCCGTTGCCGGAACCGCCGCCGATATTTTTCGACTTGGCCGCTATATAGTCCCGCAAGGCAGCGATGTCGAGGGCTTAGACCAGCCGGGACGGGTGAAACGAATACGGCGGCTCCGTTGCGGGAGCCGCCGTTCGCCTTGCCCGTTCAGGCAATGGCGGGATTAGAGAATCTTGAGGTCCACGGCCGACGTCTTGCCACGGCGTTCGTCCTTGTAGAGCTCGTAGGAGATAGCCTGGTCTTCGGCCAGCGTACGCAGGCCGGAGCGCTCAACGGCGGAAATGTGAACGAACACGTCGGTTCCGCCATCATCAGGTTTGATGAAGCCGAAGCCCTTCTGGTCGTTGAACCATTTCACTTTGCCAGTTGCCATTACGTGTATTCCTTCGCGTTTAGCTAAAGCGTCCAGGCCCGGAGATGAGTCTGATCCGCCTATCGAAACGGGTAGGAAGAAAGTCATGGCCGTCGGTCTGACGGGGTCTTGATATTCAGACCGACCGAATTCGATGGCGATATGAAACGCACAAGTGCGACATTTCGTCAAGTATTTGGGCCGGGCGCTAGAGTACGCGAAAGTCGAACCAGACCGGTTCGCAATCGCCCAGCCGCTTGGCTTCATAGCGCGTCGGAATATGGTCAGCCGGGCGGACACGCCAGTCATCGGCGCGTTCTGCCAGCCAGGCAAAGCCGCCATGGGCGGTGAAACGCGCAAGCGCCTCATCAGCATAGCTGACGACATCGGTTGCAAAGCGCAC
>JAHJQI010000069.1 GCA_018819265.1 Alphaproteobacteria bacterium | reverse complement strand
TCGGGCGAATTGAGCCAAAGCGAACGCACCCACGCGCTGCAGTCGATGCGCGATGGCCGCGCCCGCGTCTGCATCGCAACCGACGTCGCCGCCCGCGGCATCGACCTGCCGAACCTCGAACTCGTCATCCACGCCGACCTGCCGACCAACGCCGAGACCCTGCTTCACCGCAGCGGCCGAACAGGCAGGGCCGGACGCAAAGGCGTCAGCGCCCTGATCGTGCCGCGCAACAAGCGCCGCGTCGCCGAACGCCTGCTTCGCAACGCGCAGATTCACGCATCCTGGGGCGTGCCGCCCTCGATCGACGAAATCATCAAACGCGACAACGAACGCCTGCTCGCCCACCCATCTCTTGCTGCCCCACTTGAGGAAAAGGAACTCCCTCTCGTCAAGGACCTCCTGGCGCGCCACGGCGCCGAAGTCATCGCCGCAGCGTTCATCCGCGCGATCCGTGTCGATCAATCCGCACCCGAAGAACTTGAGGAGACCGCAGAGCCCGAACCGCCGCGCTTCGAGCGAGGCGACAGACCCGGCAGGGCAGGCACGGCGCGAACCGGCACACCTCATCTCGACGAACCGCCCCGCCCCAACAAGCGCAAGGACGACTTCGCCGAAAGCGTCTGGTTCTCGATTTCCGTCGGCCGCAAGCAGAACGCCGAGCCGGCATGGTTGCTGCCCTTGCTGTGCAACGGCGGCAACCTGACGAAGCAGGACATCGGCGCCATAAAAATCCAGCCCGAGGAAACCTTCGTCCAGCTCAATGCCGAATGCGTGGACCGCTTCCTGCAGGCCATCGGCCCCAACAACACCCTGCAGAAGACGATCCGGGTAAAGCGGCTCGATGCCCCGCCGCAGTTCGGCGACGCCGAACGAACCCGCCGCCCACCGACCGGCAAGCCGTCCTTCGACGGGAGAAAGCCGGAAGTAGCTGCAAAGAAGTGGAAGGGCCGATCGGACTCTGGTCCTCGCGGCGCGGACCCGGGTTCTCGCGGCGCGGAAAAGGGACCGCGCGAAAATGCCCGCGACGCCACGGCAAAACCCGGCGGCGAGAAGCGCTTCGAAGGCAAGAGGAAACCGAAATTCAAGGCGGACAACGGCGGCTCCGGAAAGCCGAATTTTGGCAAGCCCGCTGCCGGCAAGCCGAAGCACAAGAAATCTAAGAATGCTCCCGCTGCTTCGAAAGGATCGACGTAACTAATGCACGCCAGCCTACCAGTTCTGGTTCCACGAATTCACCATCGCGTCATACGATAACCGCGCGAATTGTCTTCGACTGGATGGCGGTCAGATGTGCAAGAAACAATTCCGGTCTTTTCAAAAATGAACCTCTCCAGTTCCTCAATCGGCAGATCCAATTTCTGATCAAGAACCTGCCGATTACTTTTGGGCCCACCCCAAAATACAACAGAAACTTGCCGATCCGCAGCTGCGAGCACTTCAATAGCCGTGGTCTTATTACTCGCCGCGCCTCGCTTGATTGGGAAGCAGACACTATCGTTGTCGAACTTGGGATGTTCAGACTTGGGTGCATAATAGTGCAGGTCTGTCGTCTGATTTATAATTCTGCGCATAACTGCGGCTTGACGGTTCGTTGGCATGTTCACCCCCAATGGGATTGATGGTGGCGACGCCGAACCAAGTGCCACGCGATAAGGACGCAGTATCGTGGCGATTCCAAAAATGGTCAATCAGCAACATGCAAACAATTTTGAGAGGTGATACTCCTGACCAATTGCCGCAATTCGGCGTGAGCAATTCAAGTGTGATTGGAATAACGATAAAGCCAAGGCACGAATGCCCCGGCCTTCTGCGATTCAATAGAGCCCAGGCCATGACTGTGGCCCGGCGCGGGCGCCGCCCCCGCGGAGGGCTAGGCCGATAGGCCGATTGGCCCGTGAGCGAAAAAAGCAAAATTGTTTCCGCCTAAAGCGAAAACAATCTAGTTGCTCCGCGTCACCTCGACGAGGTTGTCGGAGAACGACGGGGCATGCCCCATGTCGGTGAACTCGGCCGAACTGATCGAGTTGACCGTACCCTGGTTCAGCTGGCGCCAGTAGCCGAGCGTCGCCACGACCACGCCCTTGTTGACGTCCTCGGAAATCCGCGCAACGCCCTTGAATGCGCCGCGCATATTGGACACCTGCACCCGGTCGCCCTCGACGATACCGCGCGGCTTCGCGTCCGCTTCATTGATCAGCACGAACTGCTCACCCTGGCCCTTGATCTTGTGATCCATGTTGGCATAGCAGGAATTGAGGAAGCCGTGGCTCTTCGGTGAAACGATGTTGAGCGGAAACTTCTCGGCGAGCAGCGGATTGCTGGCTGGCGATTCCCGGGGCGGCGTGTAGTCGGGCAACGGGTCGAGATCCTCGCCCGGCTGGAAGCCTTCATACATCTGCCGGAACGGCCCCGCGACGAAGTTCTTCGCACCAGGCACCTCGAACATGCACTTGCCCGACTCGGTCGGGAAATTGCCTTCTTTGTGCGGCGCCCTGTCGTCCTTGGTGCCGACCGTCAGCCGCGCAAAGCCGTTTTCGCGCATGTAGTCGAGATCGATCCCCTCGCACGCCGGTGAATTCCAATCGACGTAATGTTCGAGGCATTCCGAATCCGACCATTTGAAATTGTCTTCTTCGAACCCGAGCCGGGCCGCCAGCCGCCTGAAGATCTCGTTGTTGGGGATCGCCTCGCCCGGCGACAACGCGGACTTGGCATTGTACGTCAGATAGAGGTGACCCCACGACAGGATCATGTCCTCCATCTCCGCGCCCATCGACGCCGGCAGTACGATATCGGCATATGATGCGGTGTCCGAGATGAAGTGCTCGGCCGAAACCAGGAACAGATCCTCACGCTTCAGCCCTTCGACGATCTTGTCGGTCTCGGGCGCTTGCGTCACCGGGTTAGAATTCCAGCACATCATCGACTTGATCGGAACCTTGAGATCCATTTCTCCGGTCAGCGCGCGCCCGATCTGCAGGTTGTTGACGACCTGGGTGCCTTCCGGAATGAGATCGGGACGGCAGATCACGTCGAACTTGTAGGGATGCTCCCAGACCGGGAATTGCGTGATGCCGCCGCCGACATGCCGCCAGGCGCCCGTCAGTGCGGGAATACACGTCACGGCCCGGATCGTCTGGCCGCCGCCGTGATGGCGCTCGAGTGCCACTCCGATGCGGATCGCCGCCGGCTGCTCGGTCGCAAGTTCGCGCGCCAGTTTGCGGATATCGTCGGCCGGGACACCGGTGATTTCGGAAGCCCACTCCGGCGTGCGCGTTGCCGCCCGCTCTTTCAGGGCTTTGAAGCCGGAAGTGTACTTGTCGACGTAATCCTGATCGACCAGACCCTGATCGATGATCGAATTGATCAGCGCCATTGCCAGCGCGCCGTCGGTGCCGGGCTTCGGGCAGATGTGCCAGTCGGCTTCCTTGGCGGTGCGCGACCGGTAGGCGTCGATCACGACGACCTTGGCCCCCGCCTTCTGCGCTTCCCTGACGATCGCCCAGTGGTGCAGGTTGGTCGAAACCGAGTTGCACGCCCAGATCACGATATACTTCGAGTGAATGTAGCTTTCCGGATCGACGCCCGCCGTCGGCCCGACCGTCAGCAGCCATGCCGTGCAGGAACCCTCGCCGCAGAATGTACGCTCCATCACCGTTGCGCCGAGCCGGTTGAAGAATGCGTCCCCGCCATTGAGGCCGTGCACCAGCCCCTGATGGCCGAGATAGCTGTAGGGAGCGATGGCCTGCGGACCGTGCTCGGCGATGATCGCCTTCCAGCGCGTGACGATCTCATCGAGCGCTTCGTCCCAGCTGATACGCTCGAACTGCTTCGATCCCTTCGGCCCCGTCCGGCGCAGCGGATAGAGCACGCGGTCGGGATGGTAATGACGGGCTTCATAGTCCTTGAGCTTCACGCAAAGACCGCCGCGTGTCATCGGGTGATCGGGATTGCCGCGCACGCTCTTGACCTTGCCGTCCTCGATTTCAAACAGCATCGCACACGTGTCCGGACAGTCGTGCGGACAGCCGCCAAAGAATTCCTTGGTCTTGGGTTGGTCGTTCATGGGCTCCCTCCAGGGTGCGGGCTTCTCGTTTTTGATTGCCGCGCAAGAGGCGAAGAGCCATGCCGCGCGACCTCTCCCGCCGGCGATCGGCCCGCGCGAGCGACGTTGCTTTGTGAACATCCTGGAGGAGTCAACGCGATGACGAATGTCAGTGTCAAGGACGATCGCTGCCCGCTGGCGTCGACGGGTTCGGGAAAACCGACCCTCAGACGTAGCCGAGATTCTTTAGAACCTGGCGCACCCCGGTGCGCTTCGCCCGGGCGAAGGTCGTTTAAGCGGCTATGCATCCAGGACGCCAACTATACCCGGGCGCTGGATGTGTTCCCGTTCCGATAGCGCCACACCCAGGCCGCCATCGCCACCGGACTCCGTCACTCGCCGGCTAGCCTCACCCGAATTCTCAGCCGTCGCGGCCCCGTCCCCTCGTCACGCGAACCTGCCGAACCACCGCCTTTTACCCCCAGAGGTATAAATTGTGGATGCTGACGCGCTCAGGTCCAGGGAAAAGGGAAGCGAACCGTGCGTTGATTTACGAAGGTCGGGCTGGCTATGATCATTTATCGCCAGCGCCCCGGACGCGGCCGGTCCCTTGATTTCGCCGGACGAAGAAGATCTGATATTTCGAAGTCCGCAGCCGACCCCAAGAGCAAACTCATATGACCGCAGAAATCATCAACTTCCGCAAAGCCCAAAAGGCCCGGGCCAGATCGCTGAAGCAAGCGCGTGCCGCCGAAAACCGTACTGCCTTCGGACGCAGCAAGACGCAGCGGCAAATGGAAGAACGCGAGCAATCGAAGCGCGCCCGCGAACTCGATGGCAAGGAGATTGAAGCTTCGCCGCCTGAAGATGCAACGAAATGAACCGGCCACAAAAGCGGTCGTTTCAGATTCGCGGGCACCGCACGTCTCTATCCCTCGAACAACCGTTCTGGGAGGCCCTGCGCGAGATCGCCGACAGTGAGGAGAAGACCCTCGCCGGCCTCGTCGCCGAGATCGACGCCAAGCGGAACGCAACGGCGTCCGGTCTTTCCGGCGCCATTCGCATCTTCATCCTCGATCACTACCGCCGCAAATGCCGCGACGTTTTGTGAACGCGCTCTAAAATCCGAAAATCTGATTCTGAAGCGAATTTGGCTTCGGCTTCGGCTTTCGCGGCTTCCGCTTCGACTGCGGTAAAGGCCGCTCGCTTGCGCCGGGAGAAGCAGCCTCATTCGCACCAGCCGAGCCGGCGCCGGCCGTATTCGGTTCCCCCGGCGGCGCTGCCGTTGGCGTCGCCTGCCCCTCGCCCGGCACAATCTGCTGCTTCGCAGTCCAGCCATCGGGCAGCCCGCCGGCCGGCGGCGCAACGCCGGGATCAGCGCCGTTGGCGCCCCCCGCAGCGGCAGCCGCGGCGGTCGCCCGCTCCGCTTCGATCCGTTGACTTTCGAGTTCGAGCTGGCGTTCGCGTTCGCGCTGCCGTGCGGCCGCTTCCTCGTCGAGCCGTCTCAACCGCTCGAGTTCGTTGACGTTGCGCTCCATCTTGCGCACCGCCAGTTCACGCTCCAGCGAATCCGCAGTAATCCGCGGCTGCAGCGCGCCAAGCTTTTGCAGGGCGCCAACCGTATTGACGACGACTGGAGGCCACGGCCGTCCGATGACCGGATCGTCTGCGACCACACGCCATTCGCTATCCAAAACGAGACTGCGCAGGTCGAGCGTCGTTACGATTCGGGTGCGCCCGCCCTCCTGCTCAGCGTCCAATGCCGCAATCTGGATCGCCCCGTCGGCAATATCGAGGGCCAGGTTCTGCGCACCGATCGCAAGTCGGCCGCCGGCCATCGCAGAAGATAGTCGCGACACCAATTCGTCCGTCGAGAACGTCTCCGCCTTCAACGTTTCCTCGGCTGCTCCACGGATGCCGTCCGCAGACAGGCCCGTGAGCGTGACATCCCCGAGTTGCAGCCGCCCCTTGCCGGTCATGACCGAGATCATCCCCCTTGGGCTGAGCCCACGCCCCTCGAAGTCGAGTTTCACGCCTGCACGCCCGCTGCCGAAGCCGCCACCCCTGCCGGCCGCCGCGGCGGCCACCGGCAACGTCGCGAGGTCCGCGTTTGCAACCTCCAGCGTTCCGCTGACGACCGCCCCGGCCGCCGCCTTGGAGATATCGAGCGAGGCCTTCAGATCGCCGCCGATGACTTGCTGCCCGCCGAACTCAAGGGTCAATTTGTCGGCACTGGCGCGCAATGTCGTCACGGCGTCAGTTACCGCCATGTCGGCACCGATATCGAGCCGGCCCGTCTTCAGTTCGATCGATCCCTCGATTCCCTCCAGCAGCGATAGGTCGAAGGCGCGGTCGGAGAATATTCGCGGCGCGCTCTCAGCTAACCCGCCGTCGGACAGGGCGCCGGCTCCGGCGGCCTCGCCCGTCGCAGCTTCGGCACGCGCCACTTGAACTGCCTCGGGTTGCGGGCCGGGCTCGGAAAGCAGCGCCGCAAGTATTTTCGGCAAACTCGCGGAACCGGCAACGAGCCTGCCATCGATTTTCCGCGCAGTTCCTTCCGCCGTCGTGACGACCACGCGACCGCCGACCCGGGCTCCGCTGACATTGACGTCACGCGGCGTCATGGCGAACTGTCCAGGCGACCACGCCACGTCTGCCAGGCCGTCGTAGCTGATCTTGCCCACCCCGCCCGGCACATTGAGGCCGGCGAGCCGCAGCATCCCGCGGATGTCCCCATCGCGCAATTGCAGTTCCCCCGACAGCGTCGAAATTCCATTACCGGAGACCCTCGCGCCACCGTCGAACACCATCGAGATGTCGGAACTATCGAGCGTCATCAAGGTGAGGAGGCCGTTTTCGGGAACCCCGACGGCCTTCACCAGCAGGCTGCCGGAATCGCCTTTCGTGCTGTCGGAACCAGGCGCCGGCCGTCCGCCCGAGAGGTTCGCAAGCAACTGGCCGGTATCGGCGACCTGCGCGTGCACAACGAAATCGACGGGAGCCCCGCGCCATGAGGCAATCCCGCCGTCAAGCGACAACTGACCGGAAACCCGTCCCCCGCCTGCACGACCATCGAAACTGAAATCCGCTGCGGCCGGAAGCCGCCTCCCCAGGGCGGCACGTCCCGCCACCCGGATCGGAGCAAACGCTGCAAACCGGTCGCGATCGGAGGGCGCTGCCGCATCGCCAGCCCACAAATCCGCCAGCTTCCAGGCCGCCGCCCGGTCCTCGGCGCCGATAAGGTAGTCGACCGCGCCCTTGGGCGATTTGCCAAGGCCGTCGAGCGACCCGCTCACATCGGCGCTCAGGCCTTCTTCCGTGACGAATTTCGCCCGCGCGATATCGATGCGTCTGCCGCTCAGTTTGATCTGCGCTTCGACGTCGGTCAGCGTGGTCGTCCCATCCGTCAGCCGCCCGGCGCTGAGATCCAGATTGAGATCCCGCTGCTGGGCATCAAACCAGCCCGCGAGTCCGCCCTCAGTGGTTTGTTCCGCTAGTGTCTCCCCTGCCGGCTTCCCGCTCTTCGCGGCAAGCACTTCCGCCAGCGCCGGCATTTCGAGCTTCCCCAGACCAAACCAGCGCGTATCGATTTCATAGCCTTCGACCGTCAGGTCGACCGCCCTGCGCTCGTCGTCCCAGGTCAGGCCGCCCCGGATCGGGACGCCTGAGAATTCCGCCACCGCCGATTTCAGCATGACCCGGTTCGACCCGAGCTGCATGCGCCCGCCGACAGAGAACGGCCCGTCGCTGATCAGCGAATTGACGTCCTCCGAGCCGACCGCCCAGCGGATGATCTTGGCCGCGCTGACCCCGCCGATGAACAGATCGCCATCGAACACCGGCTCCCCGTCAATGGCTTCCACCTTTCCGGAAAAATTGAGCCGCGCACCGCCTGGAAGCAGTGCCCGCAAGGTCTTCAATTGCAGCGGACCGCCCGCACGCTCCATCGCGACAATCAGCCCGGCGACGCGATCTCCCCCGAGATTCAGCTGGTCGACGGCAAGGCGCGCCTTGACGTCGGTATTGCCGGGGAAGACATCGAGCAATCGCGTGATCAGCGCCCGCGCCGTCGGCAACGGCGCCGCCGTCGCACCATTCGCTCCCGCGTTCTGTGCGCCCGCGGCCGAACCATCGGCCGGAGCCGCTTGCCCCGCCGAACCCTTGAGCGAACCGTGCATCAAATCGACGTCGAGCCACCGCGACGAGAGATCGAGATCAACCTTATGGCGGCTCGACCACATCGCCTTCATGCTGCCGGCCACGATCTGCGGCTGCGCGAAATCGTTGAAGGAGACCGTCAATGCGTTGAGATTGAGCGATTGACCGTTGGCCGTCACGTCGGCGCGCGCCTCGGCAATGAGCGGCTGGCCGCCGCTGGCCGCAGCGTCCGCGACCCTCACCTTTGAAACGAGTTGGCCCGCGACACCGGGCAGTTCCCACAGCCCCTGCACGATTCCGTCGAACTTGTGATCGCTGGCTGTCTTGCCGCCGGACACCTGGGCGTTGATACGGAACGACCCATCCGCACCCGCTTGGGTGGTCGCCAGGCGTACGTCGCTGATGTTTCCGCCGATTGTTGCTGTGCCGCGGAATGAATACGGGCCGGCCAGCGCCTGCGCAGTCAGTTCACCGCTGATCTGTTCGACCCGGGCGAGTTCCCCGCCGCCTTCGATGCTGTACGAAATGACGCCGTCCTCGATCAGCACCGAGTCGAGCTTTACGCCGGTCGGCACGAACGGCAGCGACTTGGCCTCGAGCAGCGAGCGCCAATTGCCGTACCCGCTCGCATCACCGGCCAGCGCCAGCACCGGGCCCTGCAGCTCGATCTTGTTGGCTTCGAAGGCGCCTTTGAGAAGCGGTGGCACCGCCAGCCACATCTTGAAACTCTGGATCTTGAACAGCGGCGCGCCCGCGATGCCGGTCGTGTCGGCAATTCGCAGGTCTTCGAACAACAGATAGGGCGCTGGCAGCAGGCGTACGTTGACGCTGCCGCCGACCCGCACCCGGCGGCCGAGAACGCGCGTCGCTTCCTCTTCGAAGACGCCGCGATAGCTGTTCCAGTCTACAAAATAAGGTCCCGCGAAAAGGAGCGCGAAGATTGCGATCAGCAGGCCTCCGAGCCACATCAGGAATGAGTTCAATTCCGCCTCCAGTCCTCATCGGGCCCGGGAAAAACGGCGCAGCTACGCACGCACGGTCCGACTGCCGCACCCGCTACTAGCTGTTCGCCGCCTCACGCTCCCACCGGGACGACATCTGCCGAACTCCCTCGACCCCCACTTATCGCATAACAATGCCGGGATTGGGACAGCCTTTTTGTTGCACTGCATAATCCCGCGCGCAGGGTTATGATAGTTTTGACAAAACCCTGCTTCTCGATGCTGCTGCCATCCCGGCGCCAAGAGCATGAGAGCGGGTCGCGCGGAAGGGACTCGTGCAGGGGAATGCAACAGGAAAACGACAGGGCGGGCCTCGGGGATGCGCAAGCTGGAACAGAGGGAGCCGAGAGCAAATCCGTCCGCACGCCGACAGGAACAACAACCAAAGGGCGCCAGTCGGCACTTCTTGCCGACGTGAAGCACCTCTTGGACGCCCGCTTTGGCGTCAACATCCGAGACTTCCTCGCCGACCGCCAGATGTTGGTGTGGCTTTTGGCCCTGGCCATCAGCATCCTCGTCGCCTACGCGGCAATCGGTTTTCGCCTTCTGATCGGTATTCTCCAGCTCCCCTGGCTTGGAACCAGCAGCGAGAACGTCGCCAGCGCCGCCTCCAGCCTGCCATTCTGGGTGGTGCTTGCCGCCCCCGCGATTGGCGGCGTCCTGGTCGGTTTCCTGCTTGAAAAATACATGCCCGGCCGCCGCGCCCACGGCGTCGCCGATGTGATCGAGGCCCGCGCCCTGCATAATTCCCACATCGATCCGAAGGTCGGCCTGTTCAGCGCGTTGTTGTCGGCGATCTCGATCGGTGCGGGCGCCAGCGTCGGCCGCGAAGGTCCCATCGTCCACCTCGGCGCTTCGATTGCGGCAATAATGGAAGACTTCTTCAAGCTCTCTCAGGGCGCCCGGCGCACGTTGCTGGCTTGCGGCGTCGCCGCCGCCGTGTCCGCATCGTTCAACGCGCCGATTGCCGGCGTGCTCTTCGCCCACGAGGTCATCCTCACGCATTACGCCTTCCGCGCTTTGGTCCCGACCGTCATCGCCAGCGTCACCGCCGCGGTCATCTCGCGGATCCATTTCGGCGACGCCACCACCTTCCTGATCCCCGACTATTCGATAACGTCCTATTGGGAGTTCCCGGCTTTCGCGTTGCTCGGTTTGACGTGCGCCGCCGTTGCGATCATTTTCGAAGTCGCCTTGATGGCGACCGACCGCCTGTCGTGGCGCTTCGAGATGCCGTTATGGGCGCGCACCGGCCTCGGCGGCCTGATGGTCGGTGCAATTGCGGTTTTCTTTCCCCAGGTGCTCGGCGTCGGCTACGAAGCCACCAACGACGCTTTGCAGCGCGAGTTGCCGCTGATCCTGCTTCTCTCGCTGATTGTCGCGAAAACGGCGGCGACCGCCATCTCGCTGGCGAGCCGCTTTGCCGGCGGCATCTTCTCGCCCTCGCTTTATCTTGGCGCCATGACCGGCTCCGCGTTCGGCCTGATCGCGACGTCCGTCTTTCCCGAGATCGGCTCCAGCCAGGGCCTTTACGCCATCCTCGGCATGGGCGCGGTCGCAGCCAGCGTCCTCGGCGCGCCGTTGTCGACCACGCTGATCGTCTTCGAGTTGACCGGCGGCTATACGATGACGATCGCGCTTCTGCTCACCGTCTCGATCGCCGTCGGCGTGACGCAGGCCTTCCTCGGCCATTCGCTGTTCTATTGGCAGCTTGGCCGGCGCGGACTTTTCCTCCAGGAAGGCCCGCACAAATCGATCCAGCGGCGTCTGCGCGTCGATGCCTTCATGACCCCCGTCGACCCTGAGGCGGAACCCATCCACCTTGAGGACACTGAAGCCCCCTGGCTGATGGCGACCGACACCCTCGAACGCGCACTGCGCGAATTCGACCGCTCCGGCACCCCGCGCATCGCCGTCGTCTCTTCCGCCGACCCGACGCTGGTCATCGGCCATGCCGACCGGCTCAAGGCCCTCAACCTCTTCAACAAGGCGCTGATCGACGCCGCCGTCGAGGAGCATCGTTGAAGGACCGATCCGTCGCGGCAAGTCACGCGAGCGCCCAGCCGAACCGAACGGAATGATTTCAAAGTGTCCTGGGTACCGGCCTTCGCCGGCATGACGGCACACGGTGAGTCTACGTTATCGTCCACCAACGCACCGGTTCACCACCAAGTCGTTCGTCCTCCGACGGCAGAAACAATACAGCGCCGCTCTCGGGATCGAAGAGGTTCAACCATTCAGGATTGCATTTCTCGATGAGCCGCATTTTCCAGAGCCGTTGCCATTCCTTCAGCTGCTTTTCGCGGCGGATTGCTGTCTCCATCGTTTCGTGCATTTCGTAGTATACGAGCAGTTTTACGTTCTTGGTGAAACCCTCAAGCAACCCCTGCCAGTGCCCGGCCATGCGATCATGAAGATCACTCGTAACACCGATGTAGAGAGTGCCGTTTCGCTTGCTCGCAAGGATATAGGTGCAAGGGCATTTCATCGCGCGGACCCTCCAAATCTCCGTCACCCCGACGCAGGTCGGGGTCCAGTCACGCATCCGAACATGAGCGGATGAATTCACACAGCCCGCTCAAACCGCTTCCTTCACCCGGTACTGCACCAAAGCCTCGACCGGCGGATAGACCACATCCATCGGCAGCGAGCGGCCGTTTTCCTGCACGATGCGGCAGTGATAGCGTTTCAACGCACGTGGATGCTTGACGCCGCACGAATGCGCAATCGTCCCCACCCCCTTGCGGATGCCATCGACGAAGTTCTTGACGCGCACCGCCTTGTCTTCCGGATCGAGGCCGCGTTGCAATCGGCGGTCGTGCGTGGTGATTCCCGTCGGGCAGGTATTCTTGTTGCATTTCATCGACTGGATGCAGCCGAGCGCGAACATGAATCCGCGTGCTGAGACAACCACGTCGGCACCGGCGCAATAGGCCCATGCAACGTCGGCGGGAATGATGAGCTTGCCCGAAGCAATCACGCGGATGCGCTGCCTCAAACTGTACTTGTCGAGAATATCGACGACCATCGGCAGGGCTTCGCGCAACGGCAATCCGACGTGATCCATCAGCGCCATCGGCGCCGCACCCGTCCCGCCGTCGCCGCCATCGATGGTGATGAAATCCGGCCCGCACGCTTCGCCACGCCGATGGATTTCTTCGCACATCCTTTCAAGCCAGCCGTAGGCGCCGACCACAGTCTTGAACCCCGTGGGCTTGCCTGTGATGTCGCGAATCTTCGTCAGAAAGTCGAGCAGCTGACCGACGTTGTCGATCTCCGGATGCCGGTTCGGCGAGATCGATGGCACCCCTACCGGAATGCCGCGAATTTCCGAGATCTCCGGCGTAACCTTCGCCGCCGGCAGTATTCCGCCCTTGCCGGGCTTTGCCCCCTGGCTCATTTTCAGTTCGAACATCTTCACTTGGCTCAGATCGGCAATCGCCTTCAGCTTGACCGGATCGAGCTTCCCGTCGAGATCCCTGACACCGTACTTCGCCGTACCGATCTGGAAGACGACATCGCAGTTGCCCTCGAGGTGCCAGGGCGCCAGCGCGCCTTCCCCCGTATTGAGCCAGCAGTTGGCCATTGCCGCACCCTTCGACAGTGCCCTGACCGCCGGTTTCGACAGCGCCCCATAACTCATGCCCGAGATGTTCATGATCGATTGCGGCTCATAGGGGTTGGGACAACCCTTGCCGATCACCACATTGGGGGTCGGACAGGCGTCTTCTTCCAGAGTCGGGAACGGGCAGTTGACGAAGATGACGGTGCCGACCGGTCTCAGGTTCTGCGTCGACCCGAATGCAACCGTATTGTCGTGGCCCTTGGAGGATCGGTCGACCCACTCGCGTTCGGCGCGGTTGAACGGCATCTCCTCGCGGTCCATGGCGAAGAAGTACTGCCGGAAGAATTCGCCCAGTGTCGAGAAGATGTAGCGGAATCGGCCGATGACGGGATAGTTGCGGCGAACGGCGTCTTTCGTCTGCACAACGTCGACGACAAATAGAATCACGATTACGAGAGCAAAAAGCCCGACTGCAAGAACAAACAGCGACAACAGGACGTTGAGCCCCTGCATCGTGAACAAACCGAGCCAATCCACGTCCATCATGGGTGCAACTTTCAAGACCGAGGAAAATACATTGCCCGCGACTTCCGCGCTCAGATACGCAAATGCGTCGATCAAGCGCAACTCAACTCGCCATGAAATGCCCGTGACCCCACGCAATCGGCCACACCGTTCCCCCTGTGGACCCAGCCCGGCAGCCTGATTGCGGCCGATAAAACCCTGTTATACTGGTCCGATGACAGCGACTCGCAAAAGAAGGTCGGCCCTCGCCGACGCCCCGCAGCTTCCCTTCGACGAACACGTCGCCTTCGAGCCTGAAGCCGAAGCCGTGCCGGAGCCGGAAGACGACGACATCCCGTTCGACCTGCCGCGAAACGACGACGCGGCCGGGCCGCCGCCGATTGCCTCAACCGCTTTCGAAGACGATCCGGGCCGCGGCGGGGAGGAACCGCCGTTCAACTACGGCGACGTTGGCAATTCTGCCCTCGACGACCAGCCGCAAGATGACGGCTGGGCCCCTTTCGGCGACGAATCGCTCCTCCCGCCCGCGACAGTCACACCCGCGCCGCCGCCGCCGCGCGGCGGCTCGATTTCCGAGCGAGCCCTTGCCGCCAGGGCGCCACGCGCCGCCGCAGGCCACAACGCCGCCTACCTCGAAAGCCTCAACCCCGAACAACGCCTCGCCGTCGAAACTCTCGACGGCCCCGTGCTCGTGCTTGCTGGCGCCGGCACCGGCAAGACCCGCGTCCTCACCACCCGCATCGCGCACATCCTCGCCACCAATTCCGCATGGCCCTCCCAAATCCTCGCCGTGACCTTCACCAACAAGGCCGCCCGCGAGATGAAGGAGCGCATCGAGAAATACATGGGCGATTCGGTCGAAGGCATGCCGTGGCTCGGCACGTTCCACTCGATCGGCGTCAAGATCCTGCGCCGCCACGCCGAACTCGTCGGCTTGAAGCAGGGCTTCACCATTCTCGACACCGACGATCAATTGCGCCTGATGAAGCAGGTCATCGAAGCCGAAGGTCTCGACAAGGACCGCTGGCCCGCCCGCCAGCTCGCCGGCCTGATCGACAGCTGGAAGAACCGTGGCCTGACGCCGAACAAGGTGCCGCAGAACGAAGCCTTCGGCTTTGCCGCCGGCAAGGGCCGCGATCTCTACGTCGCCTATCAGCGCCGCCTGAAGGAACTGAACGCCTGCGACTTCGGCGATTTACTGCTCGAAAGCCTGCGCCTGTTCCTCGAACACCCCGACGTGCTGGCAGGCTACAACCAGCGCTTCAAATACATCCTCGTCGACGAGTACCAGGATACCAACGTCGCCCAGTACATGTGGCTGCGCCTCCTCGCACAAGCCACGCCCGAACGCGGCGGCAAAACCAACATCTGCTGCGTTGGCGACGACGACCAGTCGATCTACGGCTGGCGCGGCGCCGAGGTCGACAACATCCTGCGCTTCGACCAGGACTTCCCCGGCGCCAAGGTTATCCGCCTTGAGCGCAACTACCGCTCGACCGGACACATCCTGGCCGCCGCCTCCCACCTCATCACCGCCAACGAAGGCCGCCTTGGCAAAACGCTCTTCACCGACGGCGACAACGGCGACAAGGTCACCGTCATGGGCCTGTGGGACGACGAGGAGGAAGCCCGCACTGTTTCAGACGAGATCGAAGCCGCCCGCCGTGATGGCCATTGCCTGAACGAGATCGCGATTCTTGTGCGCGCCTCCTACCAGATGCGCGTCCTCGAAGACCGCTTCGTCACGACCGGCCTGCCCTACCGCGTCATCGGCGGCCCGCGCTTTTATGAGCGCGCCGAAATCAAGGACGCCATCGCCTATCTCGAACTGACGGTAAACCCCGACCACGACCTCAAGTTCGAGCGCGTCGTCAACGTCCCCAAGCGCGGCATCGGCGATACCTCCGTCAAGCGTATCCGCGAGCTGGCCCGCGCAGGCGACGTGTCCATGTTCCAGGCCGCCCGCAGGATCGTCGAAACCGACGACATCGCCGGCAAGGCCCGCCGCTCGCTCGCCGGCCTCCTGGCAAATTTCGAGCGCTGGGGCCAGCAGTTGAACCAGCTTCCGCACACCGAGCTTGCAGAGTTGATCCTCGACGAGTCCGGCTACACCGCCATGTGGCAGGCCGACAAGAGCCCGCAGGCCCAGTCGCGGCTCGAGAACCTGAAGGAGCTCGTGCGCTTCATGCACGAGTTCGAATCGATGGCCGGCTTCCTGGAGCACGTTTCGCTCGTCATGGATGCCGACAAGAACAACGACGGCGACCGCGTCTCCATCATGACGCTGCACGCCGCCAAGGGCCTGGAGTTCGACACCGTCTTCCTGACCGGCTGGGAAGAAGGCCTGTTCCCGAGCCAGCGCACGCTCGATGAATCGGGCAAGGCCGGCCTGGAGGAAGAACGCCGCCTCGCTTACGTAGGCCTGACGCGCGCCAAGAAGAACGCCCACGTCACCTTCACCCAGAACCGGCGCACGCGCGGCCTCTACCAGTCCGCTATCCCCTCCCGCTTCGTCGACGAGTTGCCCGAAGCCCACGTCAACGTGAAGGAGGCCTCTTCCCCCTTCTCCGGCCATTACAAGAGCTTCGCCTCTTCGAGTCCGTTCGGAAACCCCTACGGCCAGAGCCGTTTCGACCGCGCCGCCGCTTCAACCGAATGGCAGCAGCGCGCCGACAAGAGCTACGACACGCCGGGCTGGAAACGCGCGCAGGCCTGGCAGGCCGAGACCCGCGCCGAATTCGACAAGAAGGCAAAGCCTCGCGGCGCGAAGGGCTCCCACTCGCAAAAGACCATCGAAGGCGAACTCGTCGCCTCCTCGACGATTATCACCGACTACGTGAAGGGCGAACGCGTCTTCCATCAGAAGTTCGGCTACGGCGCAATTCTCGAGGTCGACGGCAACAAACTCACGATCGACTTCGAAAAGGCCGGCGAGAAGCGCGTTGCGGCGGATTTCGTCGAACGGCACTGAGCGGCACGGCCACCATCTGTCTCCCGCCGTGCACACCGATGCGAAAAAAACTGAACCGCTCCTGAAACCCATCGGTCATCTGATCGTAACTCCAATGCGACCGGACCGCGAGGCTTCACAATTCGGCAGCCCTCACGATCCGTGACCATCGCCCGCATGGCACGATGTTTAATCATTGTGCCGGCTGGACGAGTGCTGCTCGATGGACAGGGGCGGCTTCCTAGGCTGCAAGCGATTTGGAGATGACGCAAATGATGAAGCGATTGATGGTAACAGGCGCATTGCTCGTTGTGGCGGGCGCTGCGGCAATGGCGGGACCGGAACGAATTGAATTTCCAAAAGGCTACGAAACCAACTTCTCCAACTACATGAATGCGGAGCGCCAGAACAAGAAGCAGCTCGCGCGCTTCTATGCCAACGACATCGCAATCGAAGGCGCCAAGAAAGGCGGCGAACTTCCCGACGGCTCCATTCTGATCATGGAAGTCTACAAGGTGAAAACCAACAAAGACGGCGAACCGATCAGGAGTAAGAACCTTGATCGCCTGATCCGTGGTGAACTGGCCGCGATCATGGTCAAGCAGAAGGGCGCCGGCTGGGGCAAGGACTATAAGGGCGACAAGATGAATGTCGGCGACTGGGAATTCGCAGGCTTCAAGGCCGACGGCAGCAGATTGGACAAGAACTTCGCCGACTGCCGATCCTGCCATTCGGAACTGAAGGATTCGAATTTCGTGTTCTCACAAGAGCATCTCGCGAAATAATCCATCCACATTCAAATGGCGGCGCGCTGCGGATGCGGGAAGATTTCGTGGCTCGACGCCAGCAACCGAGTGCGCGGTTGCGGCACCCTGCGGGACCAATCCGATCCTGCAGGGTTCTTTTAGTTTGGAGGAAATTGAAATGATGCGACACCACGCCGCCGATATCTCTGAATTTGGAGCCAGAGGACAAACTCACCGACGCCGCCGGTGAGCAACAAGCGAAGCGTTCTCAGCCCGCTCGGCACGTCGCGGTGGAGCGGCGCGGCGAACCTACTCCGCCGCTTGACGCTGCGACTTTATTGCGGCAAGCAGCGAATACCCATCCCGCGTTTGCGGCGTTTTGATCCCGAGCAGGGCGCCGGCAATCTGGGTGCGAAGGACCTGCGCCGTGCCCCCGCCAATCGAGAACATGCGCACGTCTCGCGCCATGCGTTCCAGCGGTTCCTGGTCGCAATAGCCACGCGCACCCAGCAACTGCAGCGCATCGTTGACGATCCTGATGGCCGTCTCGGATGCAAACACCTTGGCTCGCGCGGCCATCGTCTTGTCGGGAAAACCCGAAGGGCTCGTTTCAGCCGATCGCGCCGCCTCGTGCAGCATCAGTCGCGAAGCGTGCACGCCGATGTCCATATCCGCCAGCATCCATTGCAGGCCTTGGAACTCCGCCAGCGGCCGTCCGAATTGCTTGCGCTCCAGGAGATAGCGGCGCGCATGCGCGAGCGCTCCTGCCGCAACGCCCATGGCGATGGTGCCGGCTCCGACACGTTGGCTGTTGTAGGCATTCATCAGGTCGGCAAAGCCGCGCCTGAAACCCGATGGCGGCACCAATGCCAGGTCGGCCGGGACCTCGACGTCTTCGAACGTCAGTTCGGTTTCAGGCATCCCGCACAGCCCCATGGTGCGCTCGCGCCGGGTAACCGAGAACCCTTTCGGAAATGCCTTGGCCGATGGGTCGGCAAGAACGATGAACCCGCCGATCCCTTCCTCGCGCCCCGCAGCCGAAACGACGCGCGCGAAAACAAGATGCAGTTTCGAAACCCCGCCGCCGGTGATCCAATGCTTGGTGCCGTTGAGGACATAGCGGTCGCCAACCCGCCGTGCGGTCGTCGCCATCTCGCTTGCCGCACTTCCCGCTCCCGGCTCGGTAATGCAGATCGCTGGCTTGTCGCCGGCCAGCACGAGGGCCGCGCACAGTCGCTTCTGGTGTTCGCTGCCATACGCCATCACCGCGCTGATGGCGCCCATGTTGGCTTCCACGACAATACGCGCCGTCAGCGTGCAGGCCTTGGCGACTTCCTCGACGACGAGACAGACGTCATGGAAACTGGCGCCCCTGCCGCCGTAGGCCCGCGGGATCGTCATCCCCATCAGTCCAGCCTCGACGAGATCGTCTATGTTTTCCCAGCAGTATTGGCGAGATTCGTCCCAGCCAGCCGCGCGCGGCGCAAAGCGCGTTTCCGCAAGTTTGCGTGCCTTGATCAGCAACGGCGCGTCAGCCATCGGGCCTATCTCCTTTTATTTCCTTGCAGGACACCACGCGGCAGCATTTAATACAATTAAACAAAGATGAATGTTATCTTGAGGTTTCATGAACTTAAGAGAGCTTCGCACCCTCGTCGAGATCGATCGCATCGGCTCGTTCGCACTCGCAGCCGATCGCGTCGGGCTGACGCTGTCGGCCGTCAGCCTCCAGATGAAAGCTCTCGAAGACGACCTCCAGCTCTCGCTCTTCGACCGCACGCACCGCCCGCCGGCGATGACGCCCGTCGCCCGCCATGTTGCCCGCCATGCGCGAACCATCCTTTCGGAGGTGAATTCGCTGCGCGCCATCGGCACCGAACCCGGCGTCCTAAGGGGCGAATACCGCATCGGCTTCGTTGCCACCGCCAGCGTCCGGCTGATGCCGGAGTTTCTCGCCAATGCCGCTCAACATCAGCCGGGAGCCCGCTTCGTCGTGGAGAGCGGGCTGTCGACGTCACTCTTGCGGAAGGTCGAAACCGGTCTGCTCGATGCAGCCGTAATCACCGCGACTCCGGATTTGCGCAACGACGCGCTGTTCATTGCCTTGCGCACCGAGGCGTTCGTGCTGGCGGTGCCGAAGCGTTTTAAGGGCTACGGCATCAGCCAATGTGCCGGCGAACTCACCCACGTGCAGTTCACCCCGACGACCGGCATCGGGCTGCTCGTCGCAAGCTACCTTGCACGCCTCCAAATCGCCCCGGCCAAGACACTCGAGATCGACTCCGTCGAGGCCGTGATGGGGTGCGTCAACGCCGGTTTTGGATTTGCGGTTCTGCCGGAGCCGGATGCCAGGCGGTACGCTGAAGCCGCGCACCTCACGCGCCTCGATGCAACAGGACTCGAGCGGCAGTTGGGCCTGATCGTCCGCCAGGATGGTCCGATTGCCGAACAGGTTCTGACACTTGCCGCGCTCTTCGAAGAAGGAAACAAACCAGCCGGAAGGATTCGCATACCCCGGCAGCGCAACCGCACCGGCAGGAGCGAAAAATGAGCCAGATTGCGGCACGTCAGCGATACGTCGGCAAAACCCGTTCCCGCTACTCCACGACCCGCACGCTGAAGGTCTTCGTCGCGGTACTGCCATCCGGCGTCGTCGCGGTCACCGAGAACGCGTCATCGCCGGCCATGCCGTTGCGGGCCGTGTAATAGATGCCGGTGCCGGCAAGATTCGCCCCGATGCAGTTGCCCGAATTGCTGTGCCGGATGGTCGTCGTCTGGTCGGGCTTGAAGCTGACGTCGCCCTTGGCTGGCGCTTGCACGACGGCGAATGTCGGCGTCAGGGCCGAACAGTCCTTCTCGCTAAAACCAGCCCACACAAACATCCGCGCGGGCCGCCCGGGCACGACCGGCGTTCCCCGCTTCGGCCCCGCAGTCGCCGCGTCTTGCAAGGCTCCGGTCGTGATGGGCTGTCCTGGCAGGCTCGGAACTGGTAGCGACGAACAGCCCGCGACCGATAATCCTGTTACGAGTGCAGCCAGCACAATTTGTGTCCGTCCCATTGTCGCCGCCCCTCGTTTTTTGGTTCTGGTCCCCTTATTGTGAATCGACCATAGCCTCATTCAACTGAATCGGTCGATCCGTGATCAAAGCAATCCGGGGAAAACACTTGCGCTGATTGAGTGTCGTCGCGGCTAGAGCATCATCCGATCATACGCGATCGCTTCTCGCGATCGGATGGTCGGATAAAGATGCTCTAGCATTATGATTCTAGAGCAACTTCATCCGATCCGGGAATCGCCTTCGGCGATTCCGTCAGATCGGATGTTGCTCTAGATGAAAATCTGCTCGATCCCGGCTTCATCCAGCACCCGGAATTCGCCTGCCGCGAGGTCGGCAGGCATATGCAGCCCGCCGAAACGGTCACGGTGCAGCGCGCTGACGTGGTTGCCGAGGGCGGCAAACATGCGCCGCACCTGGTGGTAGCGCCCCTCCATCAGCGTCACGGCGACCACCGGACCATCGGCGACGTCCAGTACTTCGGCT
>JAHJQI010000068.1 GCA_018819265.1 Alphaproteobacteria bacterium | reverse complement strand
TGCCGCTGTGGACGACCTGGGGAAAAGCGATTTACGCGGCGTTGCCCTGCGCTCGCCCTACGGGCTCCCTCCGCGCAACGCCGCCGCCCCGCCTCCTACACCACCTCCCGGGACGCGCCAGGAACGCCAGGCAGCGGCGATCGAACGCGGCCGCAAGAGTGGCAATATTACATGGCGCGAAGGCCTCAAGCTGCGCGCAGCGCAGCGCCGGATCACTGCCCTCGAAGTCCACTTGCGGGCCAGCGGCGGCCACCTGACCTATCAGGAAGCCGAACGCCTCAACGCTGAACTCGACGAGGCACGCAGCAAGATCCGCGCCGAACAGCGCGACGGCTACCGCCGTTGGTCGGTACTGCCGCGCGTTGGGCGCTGATCGACGTTTCACGTGAATCCGTAACCGGACTTGAAAAAGTATGAGTTGCGGAGGGAGAGTGCGGGGTTCGGCCAAAAGTGCCGGACCCCGCATGCTGACTTGGCGTCGACGCGTGGGACAAAGACAGTTTTGGGAGCAAGGCGACCCACCGCAAGCGGCGCCCTGTCGGAGCGACCCGCGCTGCCCAACACCGGTCTGCCGAGTGTTGGCTGAAAGAGGCGCGGATCAGCCGCCTGAGACCAACGGAGCTATTCGCGCCAGTAATCGGAAATCCAGCGGGCGCGACCGAAACGTCGGCGTGTTGGCCGCAGATGCAGTCCACCGGCGACGCGCTTGTTGCGCTGATGTTCGCCGCGCAGGGCGCTTTCGGGCGTGATTGATCCGTAGAACACGACGATTTTCCCGGTCACGGGTTTTATCGGCGTCGTGAAGAACCGTAGGACGCGGTTGCTCGGCAGGCAGGCGATCGAGAAGGGAACCACCCACTCCTCCGGCCAGAACGAGGCTACATCGACGGCCTTGGTCAGGAAGTTCTGTTCCTTTGAATCGTAGGTCCCGACGATCACCTCCGGCGGCGTTGCGTAGAATTTGTCCAGCACATTCGATTCCTGGCCGATAAAATAGCGCAGAATCGAGCTGTTGCCGTAGCCCAGATGCGGGTCCTTCCATTCCCGGATGATGAGGAAGCGCCCCGGATGCGTGAAGAACGCGTCGATGTTGTCGATGATGACGACATCGAGATCGAGAAACAGCGTCATGCCGTCGAGCCCGCCGAGCCCTTCGGCCATCAGCCCAAGCTTCGGCCAGTACTTGCCGAGCTTCTTGTCGAACGTCACCTCGGGAAGCGGCTGGCACTCCACTTCCGGCCGGATGCCGCCGGCGTTGTCCGTGAAGCAGACGAAGCGGACATTCCAGGTGGTGTTGCGCTTGACCATCCCAAACAGCCGGTTGACCCAGAACGCATCGTAACGGTTACCCCATTTCATGCAGACGACGTTGACGGTGCGTGCCGCCTGTGCCGCTTCGAACTGGTCCTGCCAGCTCTTAACCGCCGTCCCCCTCGCTGCCATTTTTGCGATGCCCTCAGTTGCTGGTTTGCCGATGGCCGGCAATTTGCGCGGCCAGGCCCGCTGCGGCAACCGGTTTTCCCAATCGATCATGCTCTCCGCGCGTCGAATTCCGAATCAATCATGCTTCAAACCGCCACGTCCATTAGCGGTTTGGTAAGCATCCGGCGGCTTTACTGGGTCGCAAGCAAACCCCTGACTGGATGAATGAGGCGGGCCCATGAGCGCACTGCAAAGCTTTCCCTTCGACCTGATCGCCGAGCGCGGCAGCATCCGCGAGGCCGACGCCGCCGAACTCCGCCGCGCGGTCTACAAAGACGGCGGCATTTCGCTCGAGGAAGCCGAACGCCTGATTGAGCTTAACGCTGACTGCCCGGTCCAGGCGGCCGACTGGTCCGATCTGTTCCGCGAGGCGCTGACCGACTTCGTTGTCAATCAGTCCGAGCCGGAAGGCTACGTCACGCAGCAGAACGCCGACTGGCTGATCTCCCGCCTCGCTCCAGACGGACTTGTTCGTTCGCGCAAGGAACTCGATCTCGTCGTTCACATCATCGATCACGCACGCTGGTCGCCCGAAATCCTCGTCGCATTTGCGCTCGCACAGGTCAGCCATGCGGTCCGAACCGGCGAAGGTCCGCTGCGCAACGGTCACGAGACCGCGACGATCGACGATGACGAAGTCGAGCTGGTCCGCCGCATCATTTATGCGTTCGGCGGCGACGGCAACATCGCCGTCACGCGTGCCGAAGCCGAAATGCTGTGCGACATCAACGACAGCCTCGATCCCGAACAGGTGAACCCGCTGTGGACAGAGCTGTATGTCAAGGCCATGGCGAACTGCCTGCTGGCGAATTCCGGCTATTCCGTCCCGAGCCGGGAGGAAGCCTTGCGCAGCGAAGCCTGGCTCGATGCAGCAGCAGATCTGTCGCCCGTCGACATTACTAGATCGATCACCCGTTTGAGCCTCGACGACGTTATCGGCGGATACCGCAAGCAGAGCCTCGAAGAGTGCACGCTGACGCGCCTCGACCGCGAGTACCGTGAGCTCGTGACCGGCGAATCCCTTGATGCGAACGAAGCCGATTGGCTGGCCGACCGGCTCGCCCGCGACGGCCAGCTGAGCCCCGCAGAAACCGCGCTGATCGCTTACCTGAAGGAAGCTGACGCCGAGATCGACCCTCGTCTCGACGAGATCGTGGAGCGCCGGCTCAACGCCGCCTGAACTTCCGGACACCAGCAACTGATGGGACGGGCGGCTTCCGGCGGAGTCGCCCTTTCTCGTTGATTGCGCTCCATAATTTGCACACGACAGCAGGATATTGTCTTTGCGCGGACACGGGTGCAGGTTTGCCGCTGGTACGGGCGCGGCCAACAAGATTGAAGAGCCACAAGGGCCAGTCGGTGGGCGCGGCATAGGGAGACTTGCATGGCAGAGACAACGCCCGCTGGGGCAACGGCACCGCCTCAGCGCAGCGCCTTCCGCGAAGCCTTGATGGTCGTCGGACCGGCATTGATTGCGGTCGGTTTTGCCTTCTGGTTTGCCTATCAGTTCGTCGAGCCGGCCCCGCCCCGCAGCGTCAATATTGTCACCGGATCCGAGACCGGCGCCTATTACGCCTTTGCCAGGCGCTACGCCGAGATCCTGGCGAAATCGGATATCCGCCTTGAGGTAAAAGCTTCGGCTGGTTCGCTCAGCAATCTCGAAAAGCTGCGCAACCCGGAATCCGGCATTTCGGTTGCCTTGCTCCAGGGCGGGATTTCGGATCACGAACAGTCTCCGGGCCTGGTATCGATCGGCCGGGTTTTTCTTGAACCGGTCTGGGTGTTCTATCGCGGCACCGAACCGATCGACCGGCTGGCCCAACTCAAGGGCAAACGCATCGCGATCGGCGGCGATGGCAGCGGCACCCAGGCGTTGGCTCGCGAACTACTCGCAAAAAACGCGATCGAGGAGACCTCGGCGGTATTGCTGCCGATCGGCGGCGAAAATGCCGCTGAAGCCCTTCGCAACAATGAGGCCGACGCAATCTTCCTCGTTCTGTCGCCGCAGGCCAAACTCGTTGAATCGCTGCTGCGCAATCCGCACATCCGTTTGATGAATTTCAAGCAGGCCGAAGCCTATACTCGGCTCTTTCCGTTCCTGACCAAAGTAACCCTGCCTGCCGGCGTCATCGATCTGGCCGCGCAGGTCCCTTCGGCAGACGTCGACCTGCTGGCTGCCCAGGCCGCCCTCGTCGCGCGCAGCGACGTCCACCCCGCGATCGTCGGACTGTTGGTGGAGGCCGCCAAGGAAGTCCATGCAGCCGGCGGCATCTTCCAGCGCGTCGAGGAATTCCCCAAGTCCCACGATCCGGAATATCCCATGCAGGATGATGCCGAACGGCTCTATAAGCAGGGGCCGCCATTCCTGCAGCGGTTCCTGCCGTTCTGGCTTGCGAATTTCATCGAACGCAGCCTGATCATGATCGTGCCGATCGCGACGATCCTGTTGCCGCTGTTCAAGATCGTCCCCTGGGTCTACGAGTGGCGGATCCGGCGGCGTATCCTGTTCTGGTATGGCGAATTGAAGCGCCTTGAAAAGGAAGTGCTCGACGAGTCGCTGGTGGAAAAGAGCAAGTATACAACAGAGATTCTGCGCATCGAGGACGCGGTCAGCCGCATTCCGGTCCCGCTGCATTATTCCGACAGGCTCTACGAACTGCGCAGCGCCGTCGATCTGGTGCGCCAGCGCGTCAAGGGCCTGCCCGATCCGGTCTGCCCGATCCGGCCTGATTGATCCAAAGTCTTGTCGGCACCGGCCGGAACTTCGCCTTTCGTTGACGTGGACAAGAGTTTACCTGCGCCAGGACCCCGGCTAGAACACATCACCCATCCACGGGGCTGCCCCACCGGCGGCCCAATGCCCCCCACCGACACTGCTATGACGGGACCAAAGCGGCGATGTTCAAGAAGATTCTGATTGCCAACCGCGGTGAAATTGCCTGCCGGGTCATCAAGACCGCGCGCAAGATGGGCATCGCGACGGTCGCTGTCTATTCGGATGCCGACGCCGCCGCCCTGCACGTCGAAATGGCTGACGAGGCCGTCCGCATCGGTCCCCCGGCGGCTTCCGAATCCTACCTTGTCATCGACAGGATCATCGAGGCCTGCAAGGCGACCGGCGCCGAAGCCGTCCATCCGGGCTACGGTTTCCTGTCCGAGCGCGAAGCCTTTGCCGAAGCCCTGTCCCGGAACGGCATCGTCTTCATCGGTCCCAATACGCGCGCCATCGCGGCGATGGGCGACAAGATCGAATCGAAGAAGGCAGCTGCCGCCGCCAACGTCTCGACCGTGCCTGGCTACCTCGGCGAGATCGCCGACGCCAAGTCGGCCGTGAAGATCGCTGGCGAAGTCGGCTACCCCGTCATGATCAAGGCGTCGGCCGGCGGCGGCGGCAAAGGCATGCGCATTGCCTGGAACCCGGCCGAGTGCAAGGAAGGTTACGAACTTGCCCGCTCGGAAGCCAAATCCTCCTTCGGCGACGACCGTGTCTTCATCGAGAAGTTCATCGTCAATCCGCGACACATCGAAATCCAGGTGCTGGGTGACAAGCACGGCAACATCATCCATCTGGGCGAACGCGAGTGCTCCATTCAGCGCCGCAACCAGAAGGTCATCGAGGAAGCGCCTTCCCCGCTGCTCGACGAGGAGACGCGGGCGAGGATGGGTGAGCAGGCCGTCGCGCTCGCCAAGGCCGTCGACTACGACACCGCCGGCACCGTCGAGTTCGTCGCCGGTCAGGACAAGAGCTTCTACTTCCTTGAGATGAACACCCGCCTGCAGGTCGAGCATCCGGTGACCGAACTGATCACCGGCATCGACCTTGTCGAGCAGATGATCCGCGTCGCCGCCGGCGAGAAGCTTTCAATCAGGCAACAGGACGTCAAGTTCGACGGCTGGGCCGTGGAAAGCCGCATCTACGCCGAAGATCCGTTCCGCAACTTCCTGCCTTCAATTGGCCGCCTCGTGAAGTACCGTCCGCCGCGCGAAGGTTCGGTTGGCGGCTTGACCGTGCGCAACGATACCGGCGTCTACGAAGGCGGCGAGATTTCGATGTACTACGATCCGATGATCGCCAAGCTCGTCACCCATGCCCCGACTCGTCAGGCGGCAATCGATCTGCAGTCCGAAGCCCTCGATGCGTTCTATATCGACGGAATCCAGCACAACATTCCGTTTCTGACAGCGCTGATGCAGCATCCGCGCTGGCAATCGGGCGAATTGTCGACAGGTTTCATCGCCGAGGAATATCCAGACGGATTCGTTGCGCCGACACCTGAGGGCGAAGCCCTGAAGGTGCTGGCAGCGGTAGCCGCTTCCATCGATCACATCAACAACGTCCGCCGCCGCGAAATCACTCACCAGATGGACGGAACGCCGGTGCGATTTGCCAATTCACGCATCGTCGCGCTGGGTGATATCAGCCAGCACTGCCATGTCGAAGGCGCACTCGGGGGCCCTGTCAAGATCACGTTGCTCGACCCCGACGGCAGCGCCATCGACGAACTCGAAATCGCCTCGAAGTGGTGGCCCGGCGATGCAGTCTGGTCGGGCGTGGTTCGCAACAAGGACGTGTCGGTGCAGGTGCGCCCGATCCTCAACGGCTACGATCTCGCCTATCGCGGCCTGCACGTGCCGGCCCGCGTCTATACCGCCCGCGAAGCCGAACTTGCAGCCCTGATGCCGGTAAAGGAAGCCGCCGATACGTCGAAGCTGTTGCTGTGCCCGATGCCCGGCCTCGTCAAGCAGATCAACGTGGCCGTCGGCGATGAGGTGAAGGCGGGCGACCCGCTCGCCGTCGTCGAAGCCATGAAGATGGAAAATGTGCTGCGCGCCGAGCGGGACGGGACGGTCTCGAAGCTCAACGCCGGGGCCGGCGACAGTCTCGCCGTCGATGACGTCATCATGGAGTTCGCCTGAGCGCCGCCGGCGCCCGATTTTGAGCCAATCGACAAGCGTTTCGAAACCACGTCTGCGCATGTGGGCGTAGACTAACCGGCGGGAAAGCATATTCGGCGAATCTGGATGGACGATTATCACCTCATCCAGGGGACCTTGGCCGATGACGTTTCTCAACCGCGTACTTCAGATCGCCGATCCGCGCGGGCGCTGCAACCGCAAGGCGCTGCTCGGGATCGCGCTGGCCCTCCTGGGCCTTCAGGCGGTCGCCGTCGCCGTTCACTGGTTTACCGGGAACGCAGCGCTGCACTTCGTGGCGAGCACGGTTGAAATCTCCTGCCTGTGGATTGCAACATCGGCCGCGATCAAGCGCCTGCACGATCTCGGCCACAGCGGCTGGTGGGTGCCGGGAGCAACTTTGCTGCTGTTCGCCTGGATGCTGGCGGCAAGCTTCGTGTCCTACCTGACGCTTGGCGAATCGGTTGCCGTCGTCGGCTCCCCGGCGTTCATGGTCTACGCCGCCGCCGTCATGGTCTGGCCGCTTGCCGCAACGATCTGGTTGCACTTTGCCACGGGCGTCGAGGGCTCCAACAAATACGGTCCCGAGCCCGAGGACAGTGGATTGTCCCTCTCCCCTTGTGGCGCCGGCCTGGGCCTCCCCGAGCCCCAGACCGTCTGATCTGCCGCGATGACGAAACGAAAACCGGCGGGGATCCTGTTCCCCGCCGGTTTTCGCCTTTCACAGATGCGATGCGTTGGTGTGATCGTTATTGGCCGCAGGGAACCGAAATGGTCAGGCCTGCGCTCGGAATGTAGCGCTTGCAATCGAGGTTTCCGGTACGCTCGTCGTCATAGGAACCCGGCTGAAGATCGGTGGGCTCGTCGAGGTTGGCGACCGTATCGAAATCTTTGTCGTTCGAGGTTTCGACTTCAGCCACTTTTTCTGCGGTGACTGCCGGCTTCTTGCCCGGCAGCTCGATCGACGCGACCAGGGCCTCTTCCTTGGCCTCGACGACGGCCTCGTGACGGGCCAGTTGCTTCTGCTTGGCGATTGCGGCCTGACGGGCCAGCTCGCGCTTGCGAGCAGCGATTGCAGCCTGCTGCTGACGCGCTTGCTCGGCCTGCTTCTTGCGGGCGTAGGCGGCTTTCTTGCTAGCCGCGTGCCGGCGAGCGGCTGCACGCTGGCGGGCCTGGGCGGCCTGATGCTGCTTGTGAGCGCCATGCATGAGCACGGCGGCTCCCAGACCGAGGCCGACGCCGAGGGCGATGCCTTTGCCGCCGGCCTGTGCCTGCTGCGGGATGGCCGCGAGTGCCAGGACGCCGGAAAGAACTGCTGCTGCTGCGAACTTGAACATTGTCTGTCTCCACCAAGAATTGGTTTGCATCTGTCGGTCGAACCATTTGTCCGCCCGTTGTTGAGACCAAGATGCCAGGAGAGGAGAGACGGCGCTGTTCCGTGGGCGACAGGCGGCAAAAAAGGCGTTGCCGGTATATTTTAGATGCAACCCGAGAACCAACCGTCACCCCCGGGCAAAACTAGATGTGCGCGCTCGTTCTCAATTAACTGACTTTTGCGGTCCCGCCGGCCCGAAACACGTGGCAATGAATTGCCAACTGTATCCTTGGGAACAGCTAGCAAAGACCGGCAGATTTAACATTGCTGCACCGCGCGGTGGTAATCTGGTCGTCCTGATCGTATGATGGGCGATACGCATTGCTATTGATGACCGCGGCTTCGCCTATATCAACCGCCGAGGAAACGTCATGAAACACGCGGCGACATTTACAATTATGGCTGCAGGGCTGATGTTCGGCCCCGCATTCGCCGAGGCTGCTCCGACCCAGCGGATCGGCTCCACCGTCCAGGTCGTTAACGAGGTCAGTGCTGCCTATGAGCAGGACCGGCGCGATCTGACGCTGGGCGATGAGATTCACCAGGATGAATTGATCGAGGTCGGCCCCGACTCCATTGGCGAACTCGAATTTGCCGACGAGACCAAAATGGCGCTCGGACCCGGATCGCAGATTCTTCTTGATAAATTTGTCTACAATGGCGCCAAGACGAAGGGTGACATCGCCGTCGAACTGGTCAAGGGAGCGTTCCGCTTCATCACCGGCGTGGCAACCAAGCCGTCCTACCGCATCAAGACGCCCGGCGCCGCCATCACTGTGCGCGGGACCATCTTCGACGTCTACGTCCTGACCGATAATTCCGCCTGGTTCCTGCTGCTCGAAGGTGGCATCACGGCGTGTAACGACACCGGTACGTGTAAGGATCTGTCGCAGCCGGGCAGCCTGTTGCGCGTTTCTCCCGATGGCGAAATCAGCGATCCCATGCGCTGGGCGCTGCTTCCCGGCAGGGACGAAGTCGGCTTCGCGCGCGCGTTCCCCTTCATGATCAACGCGCCAACCATCAACCCCAATCCGCCGCTGACCCGTGAAGCCGTTCTGAGCGACGAGCCGGCACCCAAGAAGAAGTCGACGCCGAAGAAATCGAATAAGAAGAAAGCTGAAAAGACCCCGAAGCCTAAACCGAAGAAGAAAGTGACCGAGAAGAAGACCTATGACCCCGAGGCATCAAAGCCAAAGCGCAAGAAGGTCGTTGTGAAGAAGCGGCGCAAGAAGTCCCGCGAGGCGCGCAACTCCGGAGCATCCGATGCCGCCAAGGCCGCCATTGCGATCGGTATCGGCATCGGTATCGGCAAGATGATCGGCAAGAATAAAGGCGGTCGCAAAGAGTGTATGCGGGTTGGTGGATGTGGCGGAAAGGTCGGCGGCGGCCACAAACGCGGTGGTGGCCGTAAAGGTGGCCATAGCGACTACATGAGATACTGATCCGACCAAACTAACGCCAAGATGGCCCCGCGAACACCGGGGCCGTTTTGCTATTCGCCGGATTCGTCCACTTGCGAGGCATAGTAGCTGAGGAGTGGAGCATAGGCGGCCAGTCCAACCCTGCGGCATGCTTCAAGAGCCGGCGGAATGGAATTGCGGTCTCGCGTTGCAATTGCCTCTCGAAGACGTGCGTGAAGCGCCAGCAGCGTCTGGAATTGCACGCTACGCGCAAGTTCATCGTCGCCGATCAGAGCGTAGATCGCTTCCGGCTGCGTACGTCCGCGCGGTACCACCTTGTCGATCTCCAGAAACGCCAAAGCGGATGCCGCACGCGCGGTAGCCTCGCCGACGATAATCGGAACGCCATACGTCTTGGTCAGGTTTTCCAGCCGCGAGGCGATGTTGACCACGTCGCCGAGAACCGAATAGTCGAACCGCCCCGGACAGCCGACGTTGCCGACGCAGGCATTCCCCGTATTGAGACCGATACCAATTCGCACGGGCGCGAAGGCCCGCCCGTCCGCCTTGGCTTGCGCGGCCAGATGAGCGTTCAGCCCGTCGAGCGCGTCAAGCATTCGTAATGCGGCGCGACAGGCGTGCTCTCCATGACGCGGATCGGCAAGCGGCGCGTTCCAGAACGCCATAACGGCATCGCCCATGAACTTGTCAATTGTCCCGCCTTCTTCGAGGATCGCTTCGCTGAGCGGCGTGAATAGCTGGTTGACGAAGGTGACGAGCTGCTCCGCTTTGAGCCCTTCGGCGATTCCCGAGAAGCCGCGTACGTCGGCGAACAGAAGCGTCAGTTCGCGCATCTCGCCGCCAAGCTTCAGCTTCTCAGGGTGTGCGACGAGTTCCTCGACAAGTTCCGGCGCGAGGTAATTGCTGAATGCGCTACGCACCTGCCGGCGTTCCCGCTCGGAGCGCACGAAATTGGTCAACGAGCCTGCAGCGTAGACCAGTGCTAGCGAGAAGGAAGGGTAGACCGGATCGATCAGCAGGCCGTTGTTGCGGTAGGCAAGAAAGCAGCCCGCGACGACTGCGGCGATAGCGATGACGCCAGTGCCCGCCGCCGTGACCGGACCCGAGCGATGCAACAGCCAGGCAACAAGCGTGCCCATTGCAACGAGGAAAACCAGTTCCAGGCCGTCGGCGTAGGCGGGCCGTACCGCATGGTCGCCCGAAAGCATCTGCTCGACGGCCTGCGCGTGCAGTTCGACCCCGGGAACCGATTCAGACAGCGGCGTCGCCTGGATGTCGAGAAGCCCGATTGCGGTCGCGCCGATGAACACGATGCGGCCTGAAACCTCGCTCGCCTCGAAGTCCGCCGAGAGAACGCGGCTTGCCGAGATTGTCCGGCGCTGATCGATCGGCGCCAGGCGTAGCCACAATTCGCCGCGCGCATTGGTCGGCAGGATGGTTGTCCCAGCACGCATCACCTCGATCCCGGTCTGCTGCCCGAAAGCACCAATACCGCTGCCGCCGGACGACTTGATGAAGATTGTCGACCACCCTTGCGCAACGCGCAGCGCTTCGAGCGATAGCGACGGATAAAGGGTGCCGGCGACCGTGACGAGAAGCGGCACCCGTCGCACGATCTGGTCGCGTTCCGGAAACCAGTTGGCGGCACCAAGGCCGTGCGCACTGTCGCGCAAACGTGCGACGTTTGTGACGCTGCCCTTGAAGGCCGGCACGAAGCGCTCCGGGGGATCGCCAGCCTTGGCGAAACTGACCTGCACCCGCCCGGGCAGGCCCTTGGCCGTGTCTTCGCCGGCGAACGCCAATATCGATGGCGCGTCCGCCAGCGCCTCGGCCAGCCGGGCTTCAAGCGGCGGCAGGCGTTTGAGCGCGGGTGCGATTTCGGCTAACGCAGCTTCCCCCGCATAAGCCTCGGCGAACTGCTGCGGTGACAGCCGGTCGGCTTCCGGCAGGACGATATCGAGTGCGACCGCCTTGGCCCCGGCCGATTTCAGCCGCGACACGAGATCGGCGAGGACGCTGCGCGGCCACGGCCACTGGCCGATAGCTGCCAGCGAGGCTTCGTCAATGGCGACGACCTTCACCGGAAGAGCCGGATCGGCTGCGCGGGGCGAAAGCTGCAGGAAGGTGTCGAAAGCGGCGAGGCGCAATTTGGCGATCGGCGCCGGGTCGGCGATCCGCAACATGACCATGACGGCGAGCAGCCCCGCGATGACGAGGCTGGAGAGTGCAGCGTTGCCAACAGTCGCGCCGAGCCGCGCCAATGCGTCATTCAGTCGATCCATGCCCCGTCCACCTTCCCTGCCCTCTCAGGAATGCCTGCCCCATCAGGAATGCCAGCCCTTTCAGGAATCAAACGGTCAAAGTCAGACCAGTCCGGTTGGCACGACGCTGAGGCCGTCGGAAGTCACCGAGATCTGCGCGCGCACGCCATAGACCGTTGCCAGGTTCGACGGGGTCAATACCGCGTCGGGAGGCCCTTCGGCAACGATTGAGCCGTCGGCGATGAGAATCACCCGGTCGCACCACTGTCCGGCAAGGGTGAGTTCGTGCAGCGAGGCAAGGACGCTGCGCCCCTCGCTTGCGAGATTACGGAATGTCGACATCAGCGCAATCTGGTGTGCGGGATCGAGACCGGCGGCGGGCTCGTCGGTGAGCAGAACCGGTGTTTCCTGAGCCAGCGCCCGTGCGATCAAAACCCGGGCGCGCTCACCGCCGGAGAGTTCGAGCGCCGAGCGATCCCGCAAGTTGCCAAGATCCATCGCTGAAATCGCCGCTTCGACCGCCAGCCTATCCTGTTCGCGTGGCGGGCCTAACCCATTCCGGTGGGGCGACCGCCCGAGTTCGATCAAGGTGTGCACCGAGACCGGCCAGGCGACTTCCCGCTCCTGGGGAAGGTAGGCAAGTTCACGACCGCGCTGCCTCGGCGTCATGTCGGCCAGCCGGCGGCCAACGCGCGACACGTTTCCGCTGCCTGCGACGAGCCCCATGATCGCTTTCAGAAGCGTTGATTTGCCTGCGCCGTTGGGACCGAGCAGCCCGACGAACTCCCCCGGCTGCATGTCAAAGGAGACGTCGCGGAGAACGTCGCGCCGACCCAGGCGGACATTGAGAGAGCGGACGCTGAGAGCACAACTCATGCGGCCTCCCGCTTCAGCTTGAAGATGAGCCAGAGGAAAAATGGCGCACCGATGAGCGCGGTCAGGACGCCGAGTTTGAGGTCTCGCTCGGGTGCAATGACGCGCACCGCGATATCGGCTGCAAGCAGGACCGCCGCCCCGCCGAGCGCGCTCGCCGGCATCAGCCGCCCTGGCTGCCCCCCGACCAGGGGACGCAGGACGTGCGGCACGACGAGGCCGATGAAGCCGACGGCGCCGGCAACCGATGTCGCGGCCCCGACGCAAGACGCCGTGCCGAGCACCACCAGCGCCTGCACGCGTTCGAGGCGGAAGCCGAGCGTCGCGGCGGCGGCTTCGCCAAGCGTCAGCGCATCGAGCGCCCGGCCGACCTGGAACAGCATCGCCCAGCCCGCCAGGATGAAGGGCAACGACAGCCAGACATGCGTCATCGAACGGTCCTTGAGCGACCCCAGCATCCAGAACACGATTTCAAGTGCGGCAAATGGATTGGGCGAAAGGTTCAAGGCCAGCGAAGTCATCGCCCCGGCGAAGCTTGTGACGGCAACCCCGGCGAGGATGAGTGTGATCGTCTGCGCTCCACGGCCCGCAAGCAGCCGCACCAGAAGCACCGCGCCGACGGCGCCGGCAAGCGCCATCAGCGGCAGCGCCAGGGAAAACGCGGCTGAAAGCCCTGTGTAGATCGCCAGCACGGCGCCAAGCGAAGCCGAAGCGCTGATGCCGAGCAGGCCGGGTTCAGCCAGCGGGTTGCGCAGATAGCCCTGCAGCGCCGCCCCGCTCAACCCCAGCGAGGCGCCGATCATCACTCCAAGGATGGCACGCGGCAGCCGGATCTCCTGCATCACGATTGCCGCCGCACCGCCGCGTCCGCTCAGCAGCGCTTCGAGGCTATCGAAGAATGAGATGCCAGCCGGTCCCGTCAGCAACGAGACGACGAACAGCACCACGGTGGCGAGGCCAAGCCCCGCCAGGAGGAGAGGGTAGGAAATGCCATCCTTCATCGGCGCTCGAACGGTGAACCCGCCGGTTGCGCGCCGGCAGGGTCGGCGACCGCGGCTGTCTCTGCGGGAAGCGAACGGCGCACCGCCGCCAGGGCTTCGACCGCCCGCGCCGTATAGGGCGTGCCGCAGATCCACAGGTTCTCCGGCACGGCGGTATTCTTCGACCGCCGCTCCAGATACGCAAGTGCAGGATGCTCGAAAACTTCCTGCGCCCGCGCCGGAGCGTCGTAGGCGAGCCCCGTGACGACGAGATCCGGCTGTTCCATGATCAGCATCTCGAGCGGCAGCTCGGCGGTGCCTTTAAGACCGAGCTCAGTGCCGAGATTGTTGAAACCGGCGCGTTCCACCACTTCGGCGGCAAGCGTGTCCGCACCCGACGTGTAGCTGTTGGCGTAGTAGAGGGCCGCGAGTGCGGGCCGGGCGACCCGCTGCCTTTCGACCCGAGCCAATCTGGAATCAAACTCGGCGAGCATCGCTTCGGCTTTTTCTTGAGTCCCGAGCAGCCGGCCCATGCGCCGCACATTTTCCCGGATCCCGGCGAATGAATCGGCACTGGCGAATTCCTCGACCTTGATGCCGAGCCGCCGCAGGATATCGACGGTAGGATTGAGGTGGAACGAGCCTGCGACGACGAGATCGGGCTCGTGGAGGAACACTTCTTCGGCCTGCCCGTAGGTGATCGGCAGTCGCTTCGCGTACTCGGCCAGAACCGAGAGTTTCGGATCGAGCGCCAGGTGACTGACGGCGGCGATGCGCTCGGGCCCGGCCAGCATCATGACCAGCTGGTCGGTGCACAAGTTGAGCGAGACAATGCGTTTTGGCAAAGCGTTGGCTTGCGCCGGCTGCGGCCCGCCCCCGGAGAGGCCGAGCACAACCATCGCCGCGATGAGCCCAGCGTTATTCCAGAGCCGCTGTGTCACGCGTTCCACCTAGCTTGATCCGAACGCCACCGAAGGCTGCAACCGGCGCCGTCTCGAATCCGAAGACTTGCTGATAATCCTCGTCGAGAAGGTTTTCGACGCGACCGAACAGCCGCACGTTTTCGGTAACGTCATAGTGCGCCGACAGATTGACGACCGTGTATTCCTGCAATGTCACCTGGCTCTGCGCGAAGGTGAAGGCGTTGAAGGCGAGGTCGTCCATCCTGCCATTGTAGACGACCCCGAGGTTCACAACGCCACGGCCTTCGGCAAAAGCGTAGGCGACGTTGAGGCTGCCTGAGTGCTCCGGCCGGCGCACTTCCGCAATTCCGTCGACGCCGGAGGCATCGAGATAAGTGTACGCGCCGCTCAACGTCAACCCATCGATGGGGCGCACGCTTGCGGTGACTTCGACGCCCTGCCGCTCGCTTTCACCTGTAAGGTTCACCGGCGGCCCGAAGAACGTCGAGAAGATCTCGTTTTCGAGGTTCTGATTGAAGTAGGTGACGTCGACGATGACGCGCCTCTGCAGGAAGGCCTGTTCGATACCGGCATCGTAGCCCTGCGATTCTTCGGCCGTGAGGTTTGGGTTGCCCGTGAAGAAGCCGGGGATGACGCCGAACTGGTCATAAAGTGTTGGGAAGACGACCCCGGTGCCATAGCTTGCGTGCAGCCGCGTTCCGGTACTCGGCACCTGCCATGCGCCCGACAGGCTGTAGGTGGTGAAGTCGCCGAAAGCGTCGCTGTCGTCACTGCGCACAGCAGCGCGCACGAATACCTGATCGGCAAAGCCCCCACGATACTCGCCGGCCATGCTCTGCGTGGATCGTTCGAAACTTCCAGGCGAGGCGTTCGTCGTGAAGGCCTCGCTCTCGTCTTCGTAGAGACCGACGATCGTGTGCTTCAGACCGCCGAATTGCGCCTGTTCGTATGTGTAACTTGAAACGACGCCGAATTTGTCCCGCTGCGAACCGTTGAAGGAAACGAAGAAGGGGTCGATGGTGTCGACATCATTGCGCGCATGGTCGCCATAGATCTTGGTGACAAAACGATCGTCGTAGAACGACAGCCTGGCCGTTCCCTTGGCGAGCAGCGCATCGGTGATCGTCGAGGAATCGTCCTGGTCGAATGCCACCGCAAAGTCGCCCGGCCGGGCCCCCGGAGCCGCCCCGAAGCCGTCGATTTCGGTGGTGTTGTCGAGTTTGTTGACGACGCCTTCGAACGACAGCCACGGCGTCACGCTCACCCCGCCGCGGGCGCTGATGTTGCGCCGGTCGGCGCCATCCGCTTCGTCGCCGAACGGGCTGATGTTGAAGCCGTTGGTTTGCGCTTCGACAATGGAGACGGAGGCATGCGCGAATTCATTGCCGCCGCGAACCGAAGCGGACAGTTGCCGCGTGTCGAATCCGCCCGCTTCGGCGCTGGCGGTCGCGGTCAGCGGCTCGTTGCGACCGCTTCTGGTGACGATGTTGACGACGCCGGCGAGCGCGTTCGACCCCCAGATGCCGCTTTGTGGCCCACGGATGACTTCAATGCGTTCGATGTCGTCGGCAAGCAGGCTGCCAAAGTCGAAGAACCCGTTGGTCGCGTCGTTGGCCTCGACCCCGTCGATCAGGATCAGCGCGTGGTTGTTCTCCGACCCGCGAATGCGGATCTCGGTCAGTCCGCCGAATGCGCCTGATTGATTGACCGCAACGCCTGGCACCGTGCGCAGGGCGTCGGCCAGGGTGCGCACCTGGCGCTGCTGCAACTCTTCTCCGGTCACCACGCTGACCGAATTGCCAATCGTTCCCGCTTCGATCGGTTCTAGAAGGGTGCTGCCGCCTTCGATAAAGATGCCTTCGAGCTGGACGGGCTGCTGGGCGTGTGCCGGCATGGCAGCCAGAACGAACAGAGCGACCGCGCCCGACGACAGCCCGCACACCGATGCGGCAAGCCGGCACCCGAATACTGAGGTCGAAACGCCCGTAGATTTGAATCCTGAATGCATGTCCTCACTCCGTTGTTCAAGGTCGAACTACGGCACGGAGGTCGCTGGGATAGAGGGAGGGACAGCTACAGCAAACCGGAACGGGGGTTTAAAGGCTGTCAAAGACTCGAATTGTCTTGAGAAACTCCGATACTCCGCAAGCGACGCTACCACACCAGCCGTCGCCACAACGGGTATCCGCTTCGTCATGCACCCCGCATGCCGAAAGGGCGACACCTGCTGGCAGGTCTCCTGACTCGCGGCTCAAGCGTTCCTCCTCACCTTCCCGGAATTGCGCTGATGCAATCCCAGTGGCTTTTGAAGACGAACTCGCCGCTTACAGTTGCGGGGGCAGTCACGGAGTTGCGATTTCGATCGCGCACCGCGTTCCCTTTTCAGTCCGGCCTTGAAGCCGGACAACCAGTAAGTGCCTCGAGACAAGCACCGGGACGGATCGCCGGTCAACCGGAAAAACTGCGGGTGTGTCATTGAGGACATAGTAATTTGTTGAATTCTTCCAAGCGGCCGTACCCCGTACCGCCAACCATCCGAGCCCGCCGTTCGATCGCGAACATTGATCACGTATGGTCGCACGATGATTTCTTGTTTGGATGAGTCGCTTGATGCACCGGTGCAGGTCGACCCGAGGTGTGAATGCCGAGCGCGACGCCACACTAGCCCTCGATCAGCGTCTGGATCTGAACCGGGGTCAGGTAGCCGGTCACGGCATCCCCGGCTCCGCTTTGGAAATCCTTGATGGACTGGCGGGTGAGTTCTCCGAAAACCGCATCGATGGGCCCCTTGTAGAAACCGAGATCGCGCAACTTGCGCTGCAGATCCTTTTTCTTCGACCGCCCCAGCAGCGCCTCGACGAGTTGCAGTGCTTCGACGTTATCGGGTTCGGCAGCTGGAGGTGATGTTCCAGCGGGCTCCGGTGGCGGAGTGGGTGCAGCTTCGGCCGGAGGCGCGACTGCGGCCGACCGTGCCTCCTCGGCGCGCCGTTCCTCATGCCTGGCCCGGGCTTCCGCGTCCCGCGCCCTGGCTTCGGCGGCCTTGGCCCGCTCCTCGGCGTCCCGCGCCCGCCGTTCGGCCTCACGGCGCGCATCGACTTCGACTTTGGAAGGTGCGGCAGCTGCGGCCACGGGTGCCGGTTCCGGTTCGGGAGCCTTCGACAGATCGAGATCGGCGACCTTGCCGACGATCTTGCCGACATCGCCGGCCGAGGCTGAGCCCACCAGCGTCGACATCATCAACGGCGTCTCGCTGGCTGCGTCGGCGAAATCGACCGCGGCCTGCCGGGAAACGCTGCCGACGCGGGACACCGGCACCTTGTCGGAGGTCGAGAACACCACAACGACGTTTTCGCTGGGCGATGCGGCCATGGCCGGCCGGGCGGAAATGCTCTGCAGGGTCGAGTTAATGTCCGGCGCCGTCATGAAGAAGAACACCGCGCCGTGCTTGGCGCGACCTGCGATCTGGGCGACGCTTGCCACCGCTACGCCGCGAGACAGGAGATCGCTGTCCCGCCGGATCTCGGCATTCGAGGGCAGAAGATAGGCCCGCCCGCCGGAACCGACGCCATGGCCGGCCAGGATGACGATGGCGACCCGCGCACCCTCCGACTTATGGGCGAAATCCCGCAAAGTGGCGCGCACGGTCGCATTGTTGGCGTTCGTGACGGAATCGACGGAAAAGCCCTGGGATTGGAGCGCCGACCCCATTTTCTTTACTATATCCGAGGCAATGGCTGATTTACCGTAACTGGCGTAATCTTCGACGGACAGCAAAAGCGCCACCCGGTCGTTGCCGTCCGCGGCCATAACCGGCGCCGCCAGGGCCGAACAGAGCGCCGTTGCCAGAACTAGAACCCAACGACAGCACCGCGTGCTCCGCAGGGAACAGCGCCCGATTCGAAAGGCGTTCAGAAACTGTTCTTGATGTAGAATGCGAGCTGTCATGGTGAAAGCCTGAATATTTGTGTGCAAATGAACCGGTCGGCCTGCCTAGTGTAGCGCATCTGACGTTTGGTTCCCAATTGCGGCTTGGTTCGCTGCCAAACGTCAGGTGCAAAAGCTACACTAGACTCATAGAGTTGCTAGTGTTCCTCATGGTTCTGACATTTGCTCGCAACCCAGCCGCGCCGGGAAGCAAATGTCAGAACCGGAACACTACTGGTCCGGCCATTTTTAAGACGAAGAAGAGGGATCGTCCATGGGACTGCGGCTGAAGTTCAATTTAATATTGGCAGCGTGCTTTATTGTCGGCCTGCTCGCCTCCTCGGTCGTTTTCTATGAGGTGTCCAAGCAGAACGCCCTGGAGCGCCTGCATTCTCAGATCGGTGTTCTCAGGGCGCAGGCGCTTGCAGTACGCCGCTATACCTCGGAAGAAATCCGGCCGCTGCTGGGCGACATGTCGGATGTGCAATTCCTGCCGCAGACGGTGCCGTCGTTCTCCGCGCAAACTGCTTTTGCCAACTTCCGCGATCACTATCCGGATTTTTACTACAAGGAAGCTGTCCTTAATCCGACCAATCCCTCCGACCTTGCAACGGATTGGGAGAAGGAATTGATCGGCAAGCTTCGCGACAACACCTCGCTGAAGGAGGTCGTCGATGTTCGCGAGGCCCCCGGCGGCCCGCAGTATACGGTCGCCTTCCCGCTTGCCATCAAATCGGAAAGCTGCCTGTCGTGCCATTCGACGCCCGACAAGGCGCCGGCCTCGATGGTGGCGCTCTACGGGGAAAAGAACGGTTTCGGCTGGCAGATGGACGAGATCGTCGGCGCTCAGATTTTCTCCGTCCCTCTCAAGGTTGCCGAGGAGCAGACCTGGGAGAGCCTGCAGCTGCTGATCGGTGCCATGAGTGCGATCTTCCTGACGCTGCTGCTCTTGATCAACATGATGCTGAGCTGGATGGTCGTGACGCCAGTCATCAAGATGGCCGAGATCGCCGAACAGGTCTCCATGGGCGACAGCTCACAGCCCGAATACGTCCACGCCGGGGCCGACGAAATCGCGTCGTTGTCCCAATCCTTCAACCGCATGCGTCGAAGCCTCGACAATGCAATGAAAATGCTTGAGGGTTGAACCTTGTCAGTCATGAGCCCGCCGGCGCACGTCAAGCGAGTGTGCCGGCGCGGCCGACCCGCCAGGTTCGAGGAAGGTTGCTCATGAGCACCGACGAGAACAACTGGAGCGCTGCCGATGGCAACGGCATAGGCCGCGACGCCGCACCCGAGACCGTCGGCAAGTATCGCGTCGACGACATCATCGGCCGGGGCGCCATCGGTGTTGTCTACAAGGGGTTCGATCCGCACATCTGCCGTCCGGTGGCGATCAAGTCGCTGCGCTCGGAAGTGCTGGAAGGCGTCGAGGACCAGGCCTCGCTATTGGCAAGGTTCGCCGCCGAAGCAAGATCGGCGGGGCGCTGCCAGCATCCCAACATCGTCACGGTTTACGATTACGTCGAGCAGGACGAGACGCCCTTCATCATCATGGAGTTTGTCGAGGCCGGCACGCTGGAAAAGGTCACCCGTTCGCGCACCTTGCTGCCGTTGCCGCAGGTCGGCGAAGTCATGGTGCAACTCCTGGGCGCGCTGGGCCATGCCCACGAGAAGGGTGTTATCCACCGCGACGTCAAGCCGGCCAACATCCTCTGCCCGGCGGCCACCTCGATCAAGGTCACCGACTTCGGCGTCGCCCGTTTCCAGAACCTGGGACTGACCCGCGATGGCGGCGGCGGGGCGATCGGCACGCCGAACTACATGTCGCCCGAGCAGTTTCTCGGCCGCGAGGTCGATGGCCGCGCCGACCTGTTCGCAGCGGGCATCATCATGTACCAGCTGCTGACCGGCGCGAAGCCTTACCCGGCCGACGACATCCCGAGCCTGATGAACAAGCTGTTGAACGAGTCTCCGCCCCCGGTCAGCCAACTGCGCCCCGAACTGCCCCTCGCTCTCGACGCACTGATGATTCGCGCTCTCGAGCGCAACCCGACGGACCGCTTCCAGACCGCCGGCGACTTCATCCGCGCTTTGGAAGATGCCCTGCAGCGCACCACTGCAGCCTCAGTCGAGCGGATCGACCTGACCCGCCTGACGGGCGCTTCGACACCTCACGCCAACGATGCATCTTCCAGCACCATGAGCCGCACCATGCTGGAAAAGCTGGCGCCCGCCACGCTGCACGGTCTCGAAGAAACGCTGGCCCGCGCCATCGGTCCCATCGCCCGCTTTGTCCTCGCCCGCGAAGCCAAGACCGCGACCGATCCCGACAAGCTCATCGCCGCCCTCGAAGTCCAGATCTCCGGCCACGGCGAAGCCGAACGATTTCGCAAGGCAGCCGAAATCTGGCTGCGCGATGATCGCGGCGTTGCCGGCGCTCAACTGAGTGCCGTCATTTCGGACGCCGACAAGAGGGCCGCGACCGAATTGCTGCTGCCGATCATCGGTCCGCTGGCCCAGGTCATTGCCGAGCGCGAAGCGGCAACCGCCATCGGCATCGAGGACTACTACGAGCATCTCGCCCGCAAGATCTCGAATGCTGAAGACCGTGCAAAATTCCTCGCCGCGTACCGCAAGTCCGCCCGCGCCGGCGGGTCCACCTGATCGGCTTCCTGATGGCAACAGATACACCAGATCCCGAAGAAGCCGAACCGAAGCGCAAGCGCCGACTTCGGGCAGCGCTGGCTGCCGACATTGCCAACTTCAGCGGTCGCGTATCGGTGAACGAGACGCGCGCATTCAGCAACCTCTCCGCCATTCTCAAGATCGGCCGCGAGGAACTGAAGCGCCATGACGGCGATCTCATCGGCATGCCGGGCGACGGATTGTTCGCGCTGTTCGAGAGTGCCGTCGATGCTGTCCAGTGCGCCCTCAAGATTCAGGAGCGGCTTGCCCGGCAGACCAACCTCGGGGGCATGCGCCTGCGCATCGGAATTCACGTCGGCGACGTTCTCTTTGAAGGCGACATGCCGTTCGGCGAGACCCTCAACATCGCCGCCCGCCTCGAGAGCCTTGCCGACCCCGGAGGCATCCTGGTTTCAGGCACCATGGTGGATGCCGTGTCGGCCAGGATCCAGGCGACGTTCGAGGACCGCGGCGTGCCGAGCCTGAAGAACATTCCCCGCCGCATTACCACCTTTGCGGTCCATTCCGCCGACCGGCTGAGCGATACCGATATGGGGATACCGTCCCTCCCGCTGGATAATACGATGCAACTGCCGCGCGCGGGATCGCTGACGGCGGCAGCGGCAGCTGCAGAAGCCAAGAAGGCACCCGACGTTCCGCCAAAGTCTGCACACCCGGCGGCGGTGGAGAAGACACCGGTGGAGAAGTCAGCGGCAGTGGAAAAGACGGCCGAGGTGGCCAACACGGCGCCGTTGGCAAAGAACAATCCAAGTCTGCTTGAGCAGACGATCGCTGATCCAGATCCCCTGGCAACTCCAACAGCGCGTCACCCGCCCTTGGTCCCGCCAGCGCCACCTTCCCCGCGCCAGCCTCCAGTGCCGGCGAGATCGGCGCCTCCCACAAGCCGCCCCGTGACGGCACAGCCGCCCCCGCCATCCGCCGCTGTGACAATCCCGGCCCAAGCAATCGATGAAATTATCGAGGCGCTTGCAGTTCACCTCGGCCCGGTTGCGCGTCTCATGGTGAACCGCAAGTCGAAGACTGCGACCTCGACCAGCGAACTCATCGAGACTCTGGCGGGCGAACTGGCGAGCAGCGACGAGCGGGCGAAATTCCGCACGCGCCTTATCAGGCTGATCGGCCGCTGAGCCGGAAAGTCCCGCGGGCGCGGCGCTGGATATTGCCCAAGCGTTGTTATGATGAATGTGGATGCGAGTGCATCAGGAGCTTGAACACTCATGCCATATCATGGCGGAACCGCTACGCGCAGCCGGCAACAGAAACCAAGCCTCGACTTTCCAGCCGATGCGCCGGCTGGCACGGTGTTACAAGCTGTACGCCTTAAGCTGCGCTTGATACCTTCGAATACATATTCGCGAAATTCATGGGGGAGTGAATGCGACCGACCACACTGATTGGGCTGGCATTGACGTCAGTTCTGGCAATGGCATGGGCAGCGCCAGTCAACGCTGCGTCGATCTATGCGTCATGTGATTCCGAAGTCGCCTCCGACGTGGAGAGGTTTGTATGCCAGATCCGTTCAGGAGACGGCAAGAAAATGAACGACCTCAGCGTCGAGGTGAACGATCGAGGGCCCGTCGATGGTTTCAAGGCAATTCCATACAGCTGGGTGACCAACCAATCGGCATTCTACTTCATCGTTCAAACGTCATCCGTGAACTCCGCCCAGCTGGCGTCGATGTTCGATTTTCTCAATCGCATCGTCTATCCGGCCGGCAAGCAAAAGATGGGGTTTGCGACTGCCGGCGCGAGCTTCGATGAACAGGCCCCCCTTGGCTCTTCGCGTCTTCGCATCGACAACTCCATCCGCGCCGTTCGCTCGATGGCTTTGAAGCCCAACGAGCCATCGGTCGTTCTTGCATCGATAGAAAAGGCAATCGACAAACTTTCGAGTGAAAAGGCCGAGCGGCGAGCGGTCGTCGTTATCAGTGATTCGGACCCGTCAACGACGGGCGTCAGCGAATCCAAGATCGTAGACCTCGCCCGTGATCGTGAGGTCGCCCTCTATTTCGTTTCTTTTGGAAGGAATAAACAGGAACCTTCAAGTGTTTTGAAGAAACTGGGCCGGGACACCGCCGGCGGCGCGCATGACGTCGCCGACCTGCCGCGTCAAGAACTGCTGGAGTTTGCATCCGAACTTTCGACCCATTTGGAAAATGGATTGGTCCTCAGTTTCGATGCCCGCGGGTTGCCCCAGGCAAGCGAGATCAAGCTGTCGGCGAACCTCGAAGGAGTTGGCCGGGTCAGTGCCGACCCCATAGCGGTTGAGCGCCAAACCGAAGATACCTGGCTCGATTCAAGTCGGTCGTTCGTTGCCGACAACCTCTTCATGCTTCTTGCAGCACTCGGGCTAGGTGTCGGCGGGGTTCTGGTCCTGCGTTTGCGCGGCGCCAAGAACCGATCGGCTCGGTTCGATGTTGAAGAAGATACGCCTGATGAGGTCGCGGACATCGACGATGACGAGTACACCGCTGAAGCGACAAGCTTCGGCAACACTGTTTCCGCTGCCGATGCAGAAGAACCGAGGGCCTGGCTGGAAATCCTCGGCGATCATCGAGAAAGAGTGCCTTTGCATTCCGGAAACTTTCAGGTCGGGCGCGGCAAGGACAGCGATATTCGCCTGGAAAATTCATCGGTGCACCGCCAGCACGCCATGATTCAAATGGATGCAGATGGCCGTTTTTCCATCCATGATCTCGGCACCAAGAATGGTGTCTTCGTCAACGGAAATCGATACAGCCAACGAACGCTCGCGAACGGTGATTTGATCGAACTCGGAGAAGTCAAACTGCGCTTTGCGGAAGTGCCGGCGTGAACGGCCTGAGGCCACACCCGGGCCGAATTGCCGGCCTTCGCTTGACCGCGATTGGCAAACCGGACCGATCAGGTGGGCGCACCGGATCAACGGTTCACGTTGGTAGATGACGCGCGAGGAGAATTGGCGAATGATCATTCAGTCAGGCGGCAACAGCGGCGATTCCGATAAGGACGTGGTGGAAGAGGGGCATGTCGCCGACGACGGCCATGACCTCGATGCGACCCGCATTCTGCCGATGCGCGCACCCGCCAGCAGCGCACCCGGGTCGGTCATCGGCACGTCGCAAGGCTCTGATCGCGACGAGAATTCGCCAACGATGGTTCAGTCAGGCGGCAACAGCCACGATTCCGATAAGGACTTGGTGGCAGAGGAGCATGTCGCCGACGACGGCCATAACCTCGAAGCGACCCGCATTTTGCCGGTGCGCGCACCCGCCAGCAGCGGACCCGGGTCGGTCATCGGCACGTCGCAAGGCTCTGGCCTCGACGAGGATGAAACCTTCGTCGTCGCGAGGGAAATTCAACGCGAGGCCGATCCGAACTTCAATCCTGTGGTTGGCTGGCTGGTGATTCTCGAAGGGCCCGGAAGGGGCGAGCATTGCACGGTCTACTACGGGCAGAACTCGATTGGCCGTGGTGAGGATCAGCGCATTCAGCTCAATTTCGGAGATGCCCGGATCACACGGGATACGCACGCATTTCTCGTCTACGATGACCACGTCAGGAAGTTCTACCTGCGCGATAACGGCAAGGCGAACTTGATCCGGTTGAACGGCGTCGCGGTCTTGGCGCCCACCGATGTCGCGGATCGCGATATCATCTCGATTGGGGAAACCGTAATGCTGTTCGTGGCGCTTTGCGGGACCGAATTCGACTGGCTGGGTGGTGACGGCGGCCCGAATACCGCAATAGGGGCTTGAACGGAGAACCCGCCAGATGAGCGCCCGCCCGATTGAATTCACTCAAGGCAGTTTCGAATGCCTGGGACAGCGCAGTCGGCAGGAAGACTTTTGCGCCGTCTGGTCACCAGATAATTCATCTCTCAATCAAGCTGAAAAGCCTTTGCTCGTCGTTCTTGCCGACGGTATGGGCGGTCAAGTTTGCGGACATACGGCCAGTCGACTGGCCTGCAACTGCTACATACAATCTTTCTCGCGCAATGACGGCGAGATTGGACCGAGAATGGCCCGCGCACTTGAGGTCAGCAATCGATCCATCGCCGATGCGATAGCCATGGACCCGGCATTGCAGGGTATGGGATGCACGCTCGTTGGCGCCTATTTTGATCAGGACGGGCTGCGCTGGGTCAGTGTTGGTGACTCGACGCTCCTGCTTTACCGGGCGGGTTCATTGCGCCGCATGAACGCGGACCATTCGCATGGCGCCATTCTGGATCGCCAGGCCGCTGCCGGAATGATCACCGCGCAAACCGCCATCAGCGACACCCGGCGAACCGCCCTTTACTCCGCCCTTACCGGCGGCCCGATCCAAATGCGCGACCTGGAACTCAATCCGCATTCTCTTTATCAAGGCGACTGGATCATCGTTGCCAGCGACGGTCTCTTGACCCTGGAGGGCGACGAGATTGCTGAATTGATCGGTAGAAACCTGGACGAAACCCCGCAAGCAGTGACGCGCCTGCTGATCCATGAGGTCGACAAAAGAAACAAGCCACGCCAGGACAACACGACGGTTCTGGCAGTCAAGATTACCGGTCGGCAGGTTCGGCTTTCGGAGGCCCTGGGAGACGAGGGTCGGCAGGCGACGTTCGTGAAACTGCTATCTTGAGCGAAAGGCCATCGATATAATGCGCATCCGGAGCGACCGACTCGGCGGATGTTCCCACCGTTGGGCTTGTGCCATGTTCGGCTCAGGGCAATACCAAAACCAATATTAAACTGATCGCAAATCTGTGTTACGTGACCCACGTACATAGCTCCAACTGGTACAGTTCCTCGATAGGTTTCCCCAAAACCGCGATTGTCAAGGTTAGCGCATAGGGTCACTACTGATCATGCTGACGGACGTTTCCATCATTATCCCCGTCCATAACAAGTCGTCCTACCTCGGGCGTTGCCTCGCCTCGGTAAGAAGTCAGACGCTGCCTTCGATACAGATCATCTGCATTGACGATCATTCTTGCGATGGCTCTGCCGATATCCTCCGCGAGGCGGCGGCGGCTGATCCTCGCGTACAGCTAATTTCCAACGACCACAACCTCGGCCCGGGGGCCAGCCAGGGCGATTGCATGAATCTGGAGGTGACAGTCCGAGCGAATGCTGAATCTATGCAGGTCCTTTCGATTCGCGATGAGGACCGCCATGGCCGACGCTCAATCCCAGGCAGACCGTGCATACGATCAAGTCGTTGAATGGCT
>JAHJQI010000067.1 GCA_018819265.1 Alphaproteobacteria bacterium | reverse complement strand
TGCACCTCGGTCAGATCGCCCAGCTGCTCGACAAGACCCCGAAAATCCTCGGCTTTCATCGCGTTCTCTCCCTGGTCCGAATCACCCGGAGAGTGTCGCCCTACATCAAGTCAAAACAGAGCCACCGAGTTGCATACGCCGGCAATACGATGTGCTTTTTCAAGAGGCAGCTTTTTCCAGCGATCGCGTCCATCAACAGGCCGGGCGATGTTGATGTGATTGGCGCGATTGAAAAGCACGGGGCCTGGCCATGCTGTTTCGTCGGAGCCATCCCTCGCGTGCCCGCTTTCCCCCGGACCGCCCCAGCGGGCGGGCACGCGAGGGATGGCGCAGACGGCATGATCCGTGCTGTTTCGTTGGTGGGTCTTGAGCGGGCTTGTGATGGACCCAGGCTGCCGGACTGCAATGTCATCAAGAGAGAGCGCCAGCGGCCTTTGAAAACGTTTTCGACGCCTCGATACTATTGGGCTCGGGAGGCTGTCAAAAAATCCGTCTGACGGCCTCTGATGTGGTCTGAGGCAACTGATGGAATGATGTCCTGGGTTCCCCATCACCTTCTCAGCCAAACCGAACCCCACCAACTCCCCCATCGAACGCGACAGGTTTCTCAAAACAAAAAATTCATCACCCCTCTCTTTTGTAATTTCAGGAGAGCGTTTTGAAGAAAGTGTTCTGGGAACTGTTCTGCGATGTTCTGTTCTTATTATAAGCCGTGGCCAAGTCTGCGGTGAGCCGTGGTCAACTCTGCGGAGGTCCGTGGCTAGGTCTGCGGTGCAATGCTTCATTGCGTGGTCAAGTCTGCGGGACCCCGTGGCCAGGTCTGCGGAGCCTAACGCTAACCCATTGAATTTTGGCCTCTGAATAGACAGCCCGTTGTGGCCAACTCTGCGGGGCGATTTTGGTGCCGTCAGCGCTTTTTAACTGACAGCTTCCGCGTCGGCAGGGCCAGCGCGTCAGCGTCCGCCGGCTCGATGGTCAGTCCAGTTTCCGTGAGGCGTGCCGGGAGCTTTTCGAGGACTTCCTTGATTTCTTTCAGGTCGTCCTTGAAGTGGCGCTTGAAATCGCGCGCATTGGCATTGGCGCCACCGAACTGGTCATAAAGCGCGGCCCACGACAGGGTTAGCGGCGCATCGATGTTGTACATCCGCCAACCGAGCCAGAAGTAGAGATCGAGCTTGCGGGCAGAGGCGGCAAAGGCGCGAACGACATGGGCGTTGAGCGGCAAAGCATGCCGTTTGAGACTGTCATACATGGCCGGACTGAACGTCACGGTCGAGGGCCACAGCGAGCGCTGGTGGGGATTGTGCGTGAGCCAGAGATCCATCTCATCGATCGGCGTGATGTTTCTGGTGCGCACGCTCTGACCGTTCCACACGCTCATGCGCATGGAACAAGCGGCAAGAGCATTGAGCTGCTCCTTGAAGGCGGTGAGTGGGCCACGTCTGCCGCCACTGTCGGAAAACCCCATGTCGCGCACAAAGCCGGTGAAGGTATCGGCGATCTCGATGGTCGCGGATTTCTGCTGAATCGATTCAGAACACAGATGCATGAGAATGAGCCGCGCCTTGGGACCGAACGGGACAGGCTGCAGAAGGGCGTTGCCGTTGGCATCGCGCAGATATCCGGCAGTGACATCGAGAGCCATGTTGCCCTGCTGGCGGGCGAAGTGCTGCTGATTTGCCGGTAAGCGCTCATAGGGCAGCCCGACGATTGCCAGCACGGAATGAACGTGGCGCAGATCTTTCAGCGTTGGCTCGGAGTTGGCCAGGTCGGCTGAAATCATGGCCCGCCGTCGGCGCGCGGGCGGCAACGCAGCAATGCGGTCGCGTTCAGCCTGCTTTTCGGCAACTTGGCGAACAACATAATCAAACCCAAACTTGCCGCGCGCGGCCTCCAATTCGGCCAGCAAATCGGCGTCACGGACCGGCGCTTCCCCCATCAGCAGATGGCGCTCTTATCGTGCTTACGGAAGAGATCGTTGAGGGCCTCCTCCAACAGATCCTGCACGGTGCGATCGGTCTCAGCGGCGAGAATGCGCAACTGCCGCGATACGTCCGGTGCGAAATGCCCGGAAACGCTGCGTTTGCCGGCACGTGATGGTGCGACGGGCGGTGTCGGCCTTGTTTTCGCGGTGGGTTTCTGAGGAATTGGGACGGCGGTCAAAGCCGGCGAAGTTGGGTTTGCCTGAATGCTCTGCATGGCTGCACGCAGAGGGTTTGGTCTTGTGGACATGTCTACATGTCTCCTTTCTTGGTTGTGGCTGTGTAGAGTTCGATGATCTCGCCGGCAGACGGCCCCTTGGGTTCGTACTCGACAACGCCCTTGCCTTCCGCGAGCGACTTGACGAAGGCGACGCGGCTGCCGATGCGGACGGTGGCCAGCGGCACCCCGTAATCGGCAAGCGCCTCGGCTGCCATGTCGGAGAGCGTGCTACCCGCCTTGCAGCCATTGAGAACGAAAAGCGCCGGCTTGCCGGCAAGTTTGGCGATATTGACGGTATCGGCAACGGCATCGAGATCGAGGCTAGAGGGCTGGCATGGGATCAGGATGAGATCGGCGGCCTTGGCAGCGACAAGCGCAGCGGTTTCGGATTTCGGTGCGGTATCGATGATGACGAGATCGGCGCCGCCTTCCCGTGCGGCTTCGATGAGCTGACCCAGGTTTGGCGCGTGACCGCTGACGATGACCGGCTCTTCGAGGCTGCGAAGCCGCGACCAGCGCGCCGCCGATTGTTGCGGATCAAGATCGATGACCACCGACTGCCGACCGGACACCGTTGCTGCGATGGCAAAGTTGAGGGCGAGGCTGGTCTTCCCCGAACCACCCTTCTGCGAAACGACGGCAATGATCTGCATGCCGGAATGCTGGCGCGCCGACACATAAGCGTCAATTCATGCGCACAAAGCGACATGATGGGGGTGTGGCAGGTCTGCAAACCGGAATGACGACATGCCGAATTCTCGACGTCGCGATAGTCCATCAAGCCGGCATGTCTGCATGCGCAACAACAAGTACGCCGTCATTGCTTATGTGCCGACACTCCGACGTTGATACATGCCGACATGCCGTAGAATATTCACTCTGCCATCCTAACATGGTGACATGCAGACACGTCGATCCGTGCCGTCACCAACGTTTAGTCCTGTTCGAATACGACACGCTTTAACAGTTCATCCTTGAGGTCCGCAGCAAGATCGCCTGCATTTTCATATCGGGTGGTGCGGGCGTCGGCATTAGCCTTGTCGCCAGCAGCGATGAGGGCGCGTAATGTCTTTAACTTGTCATCAGGCGGCGGCATGGCGTCAGCTTTCCAGCATCAGTCGGATGTCCTTTAACAGCCGGTAGAGCGTCATCGGTTCGGACGTGAAGGCCTCAAAGCCAAAATGCTCATAGAACGCTTTGGCGCTGTCATCCTTGGCATGGACGAGGAGGGCGCGGATGCCGGCAATATCAGCGGCCTGAACTGTGCGCCGGATGGCATCCAACATGAGCCCGGAACCGAGACGCTGACCTTGCCAGTCTTTGTGGATCGCCAACCGTGCGAGCAGGATGACCGGGACCGGATGACGGGGCAGTCCTTTGGCGAGGCGCTTTGGGGCGTCATCATAAAGGACGTTGCCGACAGTAAGGCTGTAGTACCCGACAACCGCCGAACCAACGAGCGCCACATAGGTTTGGGAGCTGCCGGATTTCTGGTTGGTCAGGGCATAGTTGGTCAGAAACCGATCCAAGGGTTCGCTGCCCGATGTAAAGCCCGCGACATCGTGCTCGGCTGCGAGTTTTTCGATCCGGGGAGGCAGGGAGATCTTGGAATTCAATCGAACACGCTCGGTTCGCTCAGCAGCCGCTCAAGCCGAGGATGCCGGCGCGGCGGCGCATCGAGTGCTTCCAAGAAGGTCGTCCACTGGCCCGCATCAAGCATAAAAACATTCCGCTCGTTGAGCACGTCTTGAGCCGCGCCCAGTGCACTATCAAGAACGAATTCGCTCACCGACTTATGGCGCACTTCAGCAGCTTGCTGCAACAGCGTCTTGGCATCCGCCGTCAGACGGATGTCGAGCTTCTCGGAACGGGTCGTTTTTGTTGCCATGACAACACCATCTCACAGATCGATGACATGCGCAAGAGTGTCATGACATTGTCGTGACGTTTTTTCGGCTTGAGTTGGCGCCGATCAGCCTCATAACCAAAGCGCGGCTGTCATCGTGCCAGATCAAGGTTTCTGCGTGGCATGTCCGGGGCTGGGAAGCGTCCCACCCTGTTATTCCAATAGGACCAGGATCGGGCATCGACGATGCCGGGCGGGATGTTGTCGAGGGTTTTTCGCAATCCGTCCTCGCCGACGTGGTCGAGAAGCAGTTGCATGTCTTCGGCTGTCGCGTAGCGCAGGGCATAGGTCATCAGCCGCAGCGGGTTGGCAAGCGATACGGCAGCCTCCTCAAACCAGATGATACGGCGGGCCGCCCGCAAAAGCTCCGGGGATTGCGGAAAAGGCTGCATCATGAGCGATCCTTGGGTGGTGGGGCAATGTCACTCCGTGTCAGGCTCGGCAGCCGCGTAGGGTCCACGGTTCGGACTGCCTCCACCAATCTTTGGCGAACATCGTCCGGCAGTTCGGGAAGGTTGCCGTCGCCGAAGTATGTCAGTGCCTTGAGCGATGGGAGCGGTGCAAATTGATCGCCATAGACGAGGCGGGCTGTTGCAAGAGCTTCCGCAAGCTGGATGTCAGAAAGCCTCAGAATGGCATCGATATCAAGATAGTCCTTTTTCTCGGCGCGATCACAGACAACCTTGACCTTGGTTGCGGCAAGGTCAATCAGAGCGGCGATGTGCACTCCGTTGTCCGGCGCCTGCAAGCGGTGTTGGCTAGGATTGAGCACACCGGGCACGACAAAGAAGGACAACTTGACCGGTCCACCACGTTCAACGATCGCCGTTACGGTGTGCGGTTCGCGTTGAGGTATTTGGGCGCCGGTTAAAAGCGGAATACTGGCAAGAACGGCGGCAAGATCGATGTCAGCGTCTGTGAAAAAGTCGAAGTCGATCGACGTGCGATGCCCTAGATGCAGAGCGATTGCTGTCCCGCCCCACAAGGTGAAGACCTCCGGGATTTGCGCCAGTTCAGGCCAAAGCGCACGTTGCGGCGCGGGCAATATGTCGAGGCGGGGCGTAATGGTCGTTGTCATGGCGTCTACACAGTATAGAGCAAAGGTGACGTGTTCGCCAATCGACATGCCTTGTTGTACGCCAACACTTGCGACCTTTCTGAAAGACAAACGCCAAGACAGCTGATCACGGAAATTTTGGGTATCCGCTGAGCGCCGCCGCCAGCGCTTCCCCTGTCACTTGAGTCAGTTGCCTCACCGGATCGTCTGTCAGATGCGCGTAACGCTGGGTCGTACTTGGCTGCGAGTGCCCGAGCGCCCGACCGATGATCGGCAACGAACCGCCGGATGCCACAGCCACGCTCGCAAACGTGTGTCGGAGATCGTGGATACGGACGTTCGGCAATTCGGCTAGGTTCCGAACGGTCTGCCAGGGTTTTTGCAGGTTCACAAGGTGCTGGCCGTGCCGACCGCCAACAATGACATAGGGATTCATTTCAAAGCGTGGCAGCGCATTGAGAACACCCGTCGCCGCGTCATTGAGGATGATCGGTTTTCGGCCGGTCTTGCTGTCGGGCAGGAAGATGATACCGCGCTCAAAATCGATGTACTCCCAGCGCAGCGTAAGGATCTCATTAAGGCGGGCGCCGGTCAGGATGAGAAGCCGGATCGCGGCAATGGCATAGGGGGCAACCAGCCCCTCGCGCCCAGCCTTGTCCAGGGCTTGCCCAAGTCGACCAAGTTCTTCGCGCGTGAGAAATCTCTCTCGCCGGTTTTCCGTGAAGCGATCGATACCACGGCAGGGATTGGAGCCGGGCGGTCGATAGGCGCGCTCGTCGTCCTCCGCCCAGGTCATGATCTTTGAGAGGACGGCAAGCGCGAAGTTCGCGGCACGCGGCGTCTTGCTCCACCTAGCGTGTGCTTCGCGGACCATCGATCGCGAAATCTCAGAAATCGGAATTTTGCTGAATGCAGGCAGCAGATACAGGCGATGGAACCGGTCATAGTCGACGCGCGAAGTCGGCTTGAGCCGGGAGCCGTGGACGCGAAGGCAGGTCTCGGCAACATCTGCAAAAGACGCAGCCTGCGGTTTCGGTTCGGGCTTCTCGGCAATCGAAGAATCGGCCAGGACGGCCAAGGCCCGCTTGCGTGCAGTTTCCGGCGTCCACGGCTGGCCATGGCGACCGATGGTGAAAAACCTCTGCCGGCCATTGACGCGCATCTTCACCGCATAGCTTACGGCGTCCTTCTGGCGGCGCGCCATGAAACCTTTGAGCTTGGTATCGTTGATGACATCACCGGGCTGGAGGGCAGCGACGGCGGTGTTGGTAATGGCAGCGGAAAATCTGTTGGGCATGTGGTAGCTAGACCGTCCACGGATTAAAATAGGCCTCCACCATAGCTACCAAATAGCTACCACACCAGTGAAAAATACAACGGGAAGCTGCAAGCAGCAGATGGAAAATATGCAACAAAAACAATGAATCTGAGGGCTGCTGATTACAACTTAAGATTGCTGGCGCATAACTCTTAATCAGCGGGTCGAAGGTTCGAATCCTTCATCACCCACCAATGTTTTCAACGCTGTAGCGTCGATCCGAGCCGGTCCGACTGGACGTGCAAGGGCTAATCAGATCGCGCTTTTACACCTCTGCGGCGGTGAAGCTCTACTGCACGGAGTGCATGCGTTTGCAGCATCGCCAAAGGTCAGACCGATTCCCATGAAAACAAGATATCGTTGTGGGACAGCTCTTCGTCGAACTGAAGCCCTGAACGAGTCCCCGCCGACCAGACAATCTGCCCACGGAACGTACGGCCCGTCGAAAGTGTCACCGCGATACTGTCGCCCTTTCTGACTCCCTCGGTAAAATCGAGGCCGAGCCCACCGGCCGACGCGTCCGTGATAAGGACGGAGCGCACCTGCCCGCCGATTTTCGCCCTCCCGATATCGTTCAACAGGACACGGCGGTGGCGCCGCTTTTGGGCCCACTTCGGAAAACTGCAATTCCGGTTGAGGCTGAGTTCGGTTCCACCTTCACGTGCATCCACCAGACTGTGCTCAAGCCGGATGCGGTCGATTTGCGGAGCATCGACTTCAGTTTCTCCCAACAGTGAGTCGAAGTCGGCCATCACGACCAGCACATGGTCGCAGACACCGCGCCATGCATGACAGAGTTGGTCGGTTTCATGATGCGTAAGAAAATACTTGTGATCGGCCAGGTATTCCCGCAGCAACCGCTTTGCCACGTCGATCTGCGCGATCAAATAGATCAGATGCATTTCCAGGCCCGCGGTCAGGCTGCCGCTCGCAAGGCCCCGGAAGTTCTGAAGTAGGACTGGATCGCCCGGCATGAAACCGCGCATCGACCTTGGCAGCGCGCACGCACCCTCGTTACGCAGATCGTTGAGCGTGCAGGACACGACAGCGGCCAGCACTCCAAAATTCTCATTCTCCGACTGCGCCGCCCTGTACAGTTCCTGAAGCCTCTCCCTGGGAAAATTGCCCGCCGCTGAAAACCTTGCTCTCGTTCCCAAAAAATTTGTCGTCATTCTACTCTCCTACAGCCGCCGAGTTGATACCGCCACATCTTGATTGTTTCGAAGTCTTTAAAACCGGATGCGCGCTAAAGCGGACCGGTCCACGAAAATCGATTAACGATTGCCCCGAGTTGAAAGACCTCATTACAGGAACGCTAAAAGGCGATTGCCGACATCGATCGCGGACCAGCGAACGTATGCGTAACCATGCAAAAACGACGGACCGTCGAAAAAATCGATGCCGATCGCCGATTTGACGACATAAAGAAACACGAGAGCAGCAACCAAGCCGGTTGTCATGAGAACCCACAAAGCCATCACGTAAGCGATCGAAGCTTTCGTGACACTCGCCTGGCCTTCGCAGAGAATCCGGCTGAGCAATCGACGCTCTTTGCCAAAGAAGATCGTCAGATAGTATCTGGCGCCAAAGAACGGCAGCGACACCCGATAGTCGATCCAGTGCCGCGGCGACGGCGGCCTGCTGGCCTCCGCGAGCATGGCAAGCTGCGCCGTCGTGAAACTCGCCCGCCCCTCGCTCGGAAGCCTGGCCAGCATCCGCTCGTAGGCGGGATGGGATTCGATCTTGCAGGGTTCCTCCCGGCCAACGCCGCCGGGGAGCCAGATTGGTTCGAAGCTCAACGTCAAAATCCTTGACAAAAACAACCGTTAGAAAAAACTTCAACTCCTCGGAAGTTGCGCACCCGACCTCAATCGCCCATGCGTCGGGACATCAAAAATGCGGAACAGGAAACGCCCTGCTTTCATGCCTCGGGCATTCTCAAACGACCTTCAGGCTGACCGCACGCTGGCGCTGATAGCCAGCGCATTTGTCATCGCATCGCTGCAACGTTTCGGCCATTTCGTCCATCGGCCTCGGTGGGCTGAAATAATAGCCTTGGACTTCGCTGCAGCCTTCGCTGATCGCAACAGCCAGCTGTTCGTCAGTCTCGACGCCCTCGGCTGTGGTCGTCATTCCCAAACTGAACCCGAGGCCCGCAATCGACCGCAGAATCGCAAGCGAACCCTTGCCCGCCGGCAGGTCTTTGACGAACGATCTGTCGATCTTGATCTTGTCGAAGGGGAAGTCGGTGAGATAGCTCAGCGACGAATATCCCGTACCGAAATCGTCCATTGAAATACGCACGCCCATGTTTTTGATCTCCTGCAGCATCTCGCTGATCGGCACGGTCTTGTCGAGCAGCAGCGTCTCGGTGATCTCGACCTCCAGCCGCGCCGGGTCCAGCCCCGAGACTTCGAGCGCGCTTCGCACCGATTGCGCCGGATTTCCATGCCGGAAGTGTGCGGCCGAGAGGTTGACCGCAACGCTGAGGGGCCTCGACCAGCTGACCGCATCATTGCAGGCCTGGTGCAGAACCCATTCGGTAATCGGCAGGATGAGGCCGGTCTCTTCGGCGATCGGAATGAAGTTGAGCGGCGGCACGACACCGAACTGCGGATGGTTCCAGCGCAACAGCGCCTCGAACCCGCACGGCGACATTTTCCTCAGGTCCATGATGGGCTGGTAGTAGAGCTGGAATTCGCCGCGCACCAGCGCCGCCCGCAAATCACCCTCGATCCGCCGCCGCTCCTGCATCTCGATATCCATTTCGGTGGCAAAATGGCGGTACGTACCGCGACCTTCGTTTTTGGCGGAGTAGAGCGCCAGATCGGCGCTGCGCATCAGGCATTCGGCCTCGCTGTTTTCCTGATCGGCAATGGCGATGCCGACACTGACGCCGATCATGATCAGATGTCCGGAAATGCTGTATGGCTCGCTGAGAATGCTGATCAGGCGCTGTGCGAGTGCCGCGCAGTCGCTTGCCGTCCTGACCTGAGCCTGAAGCACTGCGAACTCGTCGCCGCTGAGACGCGCCGCTGTGTCGGTTTCTCTCGTGGTATCGCGAATACGCCGGGCGACCTCCTGCAGAAGCGCGTCTCCGACCGGGTGACCGTAGGTGTCGTTCACACTCTTGAAATGATCGAGGTCGAGCGAGAGAAGCCCGGCGCGCTCGCCACGGCGAACGCGTGCCAGCATTTCTTCGATCCGGTTATGGAATTGCGTGCGGTTGGGCAGCCCCGTCAGGCCGTCGTGCAGCGCCATGAAGGAGACCTTCGCCTCCGCTTCGCAGCGGTCGGTGATATCCTCGTGGGTGGTGAGCCATCCGCCGTCCGGCATCGGCCGCCGTCGTATGAAAATCGTTCTGCCATCTGTCAGGCGTTGAGTTCTGTCGTGCCCGTCGCTAAACGGCGCTGTGCGTTCGGCGACATACGCTTCGGGATCGTTTCCGCTGTAGATGCCTCTGGCAATTCGTGCCCGGCAGATCTTCTCGAGTGTCGTTCCAGGCTGCACTTGCGCTTCGGTCAAGCCGTAAAGGTCTCGATATTGCCGGTTGCTCACGACAACGCGCTGTTCGCGATCGAAAAGGCACAAACCCTGCGTCATGTTATCCATGGCAATCGATTGGTATTGAAAAAGCAATTCCAGAGTCGTGTTTTCTTTGTGATCCATAACGTCGTCCTTAGGGGCAGCAAACAAATTTTGGGTCGAATTCAGTTTCTTCGTGACACAGTCCTCGCCAGAGCTTTCCCGCAGAGTTGCCTGACCTGCTCGATTGGTTCGTGATCAAATTGGCTGGAAATCGATATGGCAAACCCAGTTCCATCAAGTGTTGCAGGCTGAAATGAATTGCGCCATCCGGCCCGGTTAGTCCCCCACCGCTTCCGTTCTGCCAATCGCCTCATTGGGGAAATCCGCCGCTATCGCGTTCTGCTTGAAAAACACCGCCTGCGAGATCAGGGCGCGGACTTCGTCGCTTCTGAATGGCTTCTTGATCAGGAACGTCGGCTCGGGCCGCTTGCCGGTCAACAGTCGCTCCGGACACGACGTAATGAAGATGATCGGAACGGAGATCTCCTTCAGGATTTCCGCAACCGCGTCGATGCCGCTGCTGTCATCGGCCAGCAGGATATCGGAAAGGATGAGACCGGGACGCCGTCTTGCAACCGCGGCGACCGCCTCGTTGCGGGTGCGCACGCTGCCTGTTACCCGGTGCCCGAGTTCGGTGACGATCTGAGCCAGTTCGGCGGCGGTGAAGCGCTCGTCCTCGATGATGAGAATATCGGTCGAAGCATGTTCGGCGATCTGCCGTCTGGCCCGCTCGATGTGCTCTGAGAATTCCTGTTCGGTAAGCGCCAGGATCTTCGACGCCTCCTCGCGACTGAACTTTTCCATCGCCACGAGGAGAAATGCCTGCCGGGAAATGCAATCGAGCTTGGATATCCGCTCTTCGGCGCCAATCGGCTTCGCACCGTTGGGACATTGAGCGCGGATGTGATCGCCGAATGGCCCACGCCAGAGTTCGGATAGAATTCGGTAGATAGCAACCTTAGCGGGAACATCTTCTGGCAGGCTGCGGCACTTGCCCAACCATTCCAGGGTCTTGATCACAAGCTCGTCGCCGGCCCATTGGGAGCCTGTCAGGGCTCTCGCATACCGCCGAAACATCGGAAGTAGGGCCATGAAGTCAGAACTAAGTTGCATAGCATACATGGAAAGCTCCTGAGGATCCTGTCGCAAAGCTCAGAATCAACCTAAGCGTGTATATTATGCTGCAGTTATTGTAAGAAGCTTAGCGTTTCGCAGCTTTCTAGCCGGCACGCCGGCTAAAAGAGACGGGCTTGCCCATTTCTCAAGGCAAACTGACCCGGGACTGGTCAAAACCGATGACCCGAAAAGCCACACGCTTTCTCCGGACGCGTGCGAGGCCTATGCCCCCAATTGCGTTGATCGACATTCCAGTCAGGCGCTTTCGAGCGGCCGGTCGGCGCGCCAGCCGTCCGCCACGCGAAGAATGGCGGCAATCGCTGGATAGGCCACGATCAGCCACGCCGTTGCATGCAGCAATGCACTTCCCGAAGCCACCGCACTGCCCGAATGAAAGCCGACCGCATAGACCAGCAAGCCAAGCACCGGCATCGCCAGAGAAAACAAAACCCATCGTCCCGGCTTCCATAAGATCTCGACCCAAGGCCGCTGCAAAAGCCCCAGCACCCAAGCCGCCGCATAGACGAGGACCCATAAGCCGAGCGGCCCTCCGCTGACGATGTCGACGGCAAGCCCGCTGAACAGGACCGCGATTTCCGACATGACGCTCGCCCGTCGCAGAGCCCAATAGTGGATCGCCGCCGCCGGCAGAAAAGCCGCAATCAAGGCCGCCGTCATCTCGCTGGAGCCCCACCACGGCGCCGCCGCGACGCCGGTCAAAAGCGCCAGGGTAGCGAGCGGCAATATTTGCCCCATACCGCCCTCCCCCTATTCCGCAGCCGGGCGGACCTGCCGCGAAGGATCAGGTGCGTCAGCCCCAGCTGCTGCAGGTGCTGCGACGAGAACATCCCCCGCCTTCTGCAATTCGGCGGTCAGATGCGCACTGCCACCGCGATCTGCGCCCTTCGGCCCATCGGCTTCCCTTCCTCCAGGTACCAGGACGCTGACGAATTCCAGCCGGTCGAAATCGACGTAGGGCACGACCCGCAAACCCTGCGAAGTAGTCACCACCCGTCCAACGCGCAGGCCCCGTGGCATGCCGCCGGCTTCACCAGCCGTCATCACTTCATCCCCGACCGCAATATCGAACGAGCGCCCGCCATCACGGATGTCGAGATACGCCCCGCCCGTCCCCGCAACCTCCGCCGTCACCAGCCCGCGACCGATACTGACAAGCACCGCGGCGCGCGCATCGTTGATGTACAGGACCCGCGATGTCGCCGGGCCGACTTCATAGGTGACCCCGACGAGACCGCGCTGGTTGATGACGGCGGCACCGGCCGGAACCCCCGCACGCTTGCCCGCCCCGATCAGAACGCTGCGGCTGCCAGCCCCGATCGAACGCGCCAGTACGCGCGTCGTCACGTAGTCGAGCCCCGGTTCGTTCACCACCCTGTTGAGAGCGCTGAGATCGGCAAGCTGGCGCTCCAATTCCAGGGCGCGCCACTGCCATCCCTTCAGTTCCTCGTTGTCCGCGCGCAGCCGTGCGAGTTCGCTCTCCGTATCAAGGAAGTCGTCGTAGCGCTGCCGCAATCCGAAGAGCGGTTTCAAAGGTGCCTGCGCGATGGCCAGGATTGACGAAACCGGGCCGGCCAACCGCGAGCGGGCGTCGGCGACTTCGCCGGGAAAGAGCTGGCCAGCGGCAAACAGAATCGCACCGGCGGCCAGCAGCAGCAGCCCGGCGAACAGCCGCCACCGCTTCCCGGCAGATCGGTCGCGGCGCCGCAACAAACGTTTGGTGGGAATTAAGAACATCACCCGCCGTCCGAACCTCGATTGCATCTTGCCCCGGGGCGGCTGCCCGCATGCCGCCCGCTGCATCAACTTATAGGTCGCAACCAGGGATGCGAACAGATTAACCTTCTCAAGGCGTCAACAGCAGGTGCTGGCGCTGGTCCAACTGCTCGAGGATCGTCGCCGAGCCGCGGATGACGCAATGCATCGGCGATTCTGGCACTGTGAACTTCACACCTACCCGGCGCTCGAACTCCCTGTCGAGACCATCGATCAGCGCCCCGCCGCCGGTCAGGCAGATGCCCTTTTCGCAGATATCCGCGGCAATGTCCGGGGGCAGGTCCTCGAGCGACCTCTGGATGAAATCGGTCACGGCGTCGATCGGCTGGTCGAGAGCCTCGGCGATGTCGGCCGGGGTCAGGACGATGCTCTTCGGGCGCCCGTTTTTCAGATCGCGTCCGCGGATGTGGATGTCGACATCGCGCCCGCCGCCGCCGGCGATCGCGGTCCCCGCCTCGATCTTGATGCGCTCCGCATTGGCTTCCCCGATCAGCAGTTGATGGCGCCGGCGCACGTAGCGGATGATCGCTTCGTCGAAGGCATTGCCCGCGCATCGCAGCGAACGGGCCTGCAACACTCCGCCCAGCGAAAGGACGGCGATGTCGGTCGTTCCCCCGCCCATGTCGATCACCATCGAACCGCGCGGTTCATCGATCGGCATCCCCGCCCCGATCGCCGCCGCCACCGGCTCCTCGACGAGGTAGACGCGCCGCGAACCCGACGACACTGCCGTCTCGTAGACCGCGCGCCGCTCGACCGGCGTCGCACTCGCCGGCACGCAGATGAGGATGCGCGGCCGCAGAAACCCGAACTTCGACTTCGCCCGCTTGATGAACTGGCGCAGCATCTCCTCGGTCGCCACGAAGTCTGCGATGACACCGTCGCGCAATGGCCGGATCAGTTCGATGTTTTCTGGTGTCCGCCCCAGCATCGCCTTGGCCCTGAGCCCGACGGCCAGCACTTCGCGCACGCCACCCATCGTCCGCACGGCGACCGCCGACGGCTCATCCAGGATGACGCCGCGACCGACGACGTGAACGAGCGTGTTAACGGTGCCGAGGTCGATCGCTATGTCGTCGGAAAAAACCCCTGCCACCCAGATGACCTATCGAAGCTAATGGAAGCACCAGAACGCGGGCGACCCCCATGATCTCACCAACGCTGGTAGTTTTAGGCTACACCGGTGCTTGCCGCCGGTGTAGCCTGCATTGGTCTTCGCGTGTATTTCAGATCACCGCTTCTGCCCGCGCCGTCTTCTCCCGCTTCAGCATCAGCTTGTTGACAGCCGCAACGTAGGCCCGCGCCGACGCGACCATCGTATCGGTATCCGCGCCCCGTCCCGTAACCGTCCGCCCGGCTTCGTCCTCAAGACGCACCGATACTTCCGCCTGGGCATCCGTGCCCTGCGTAACCGCATGCACCTGGTAGAGCGCCAGCGTTCCGGAATGCGGCATGAGCTGCTTGATCGCGTTGAAGGTAGCATCAACAGGCCCGTTGCCGGTCGACTGCACTGTCTTGTGCTCGCCCTCGATGTCGAGCGTCAGGGTCGCCGATTGCGGTCCCATCGTACCGGCGATCACCGTCAGCGCCACCACCTTCGTGCGGTCGTGCATGTGCGCGATCTCTTCGTCGACAAGCGCCTCGATATCTTCGTCGTAGACGTGCTTCTTGCGATCGGCCAGCGCCTTGAACCGCGTGAAAGCATCCTCGAACTGGTTGTCGCCGAGTTCGTACCCGAGATCCTTCAGCTTGCTGCGGAACGCCGCCCGGCCCGAATGCTTGCCCATGACGAGCGAGGTCTTCGAGACCCCGACCGATTCCGGCGTCATGATCTCGTAGGTCTGCTGGTGCTTGAGAACGCCGTCTTGATGGATGCCGCTTTCATGCGCGAACGCGTTGCGTCCGACGATCGCCTTGTTGTACTGGACCGGGAAATTCGTCACCGCCGAAACCAGGCGGGAGGCCCGCGTCAGCATCGTCGTGTCGATCCCGACGGCGTAGGGCAGGGCGTCCGCTCGCGTGCGGATCGCCATGACGACCTCTTCGAGCGCGGCATTGCCCGCCCGTTCCCCGATGCCGTTGATCGTGCACTCGACCTGACGCGCGCCGCCGGCGACACCGGCCAGCGAATTGGCGACCGCCAGGCCGAGGTCGTTGTGGCAATGCACCGAGAAGATCGCCTTGTCGGAATCCTCCACCCCCTCGCGCACGGCCCTGAACATCGCCTCGTATTCTTCAGGCGTTGCATAGCCGACTGTGTCGGGCAGGTTGATGGTCGTCGCACCGGCCCGGATCGCGGCGTCGACGCAGGCGATCAGGTACGCGATCGGCGTGCGCGTCGCGTCCATCGCGCTCCATTCGACGTCCTCGACGAGATTGCGCGCCCGGTTGACGGTCGCCGTGATGATGTCGAGGACTTCGTCTTCGCTCTTGCGCATCTGGTGCGCGAGATGGATGGGGGAGGTTGAAACGAAGGTATGGATGCGCCCGCGCCGCGCGCCCTTCACGGCTTCGCCGGCCCGGTCGATGTCCTTGTCGATGGCACGCGCCAGACCGGCAACTGTCGCAGTCTTGACCCGCGCCGCGATCTCGCGGACGGCTTCGAAGTCCCCATCCGATGCAATCGGAAATCCTGCTTCGATGATGTCGACGCCCATCTCATCGAGATAGTCGGCGACCTCGAGCTTTTCCTCGAACGTCATCGTCGCGCCGGGACACTGCTCGCCATCGCGCAACGTCGTATCGAAGATCAACACGCGGTTATTGCCCGCGGGGGCCACATCGTTGTTCCTGGTCATATCAATCTGCCCTTGTGCTCGCCGCTCCGGCCTCGTACCGGCCGAGCGTCCAACTCGAATTGGTCCTGATGAAATTGCAACTCCGACCCCTGAGCCTGGACCCCGCGCGAAACGGGGAACCCTGAACAACTCAGGGGCTTCTAAGGAGCAACTCGGGCAGAGCAATGAGGCAATCGCCAAGCGCCCCGATCGCCGTCGTGGGCGCGGGGTTTGCGATCAGGGCGATGTCAGCGCAGCGGCACATGATCGTGCAGCACTCCTGGAAACCAGCCCGCACGGCTTTCGATCGTCAACACAAGCTGGCGCCGTGTTGAGAACAAGAAGTGTTGGCAAGGCGACCGTAGATAATTCGTCACCACTATAAGCCAAAGCGGTGAACAAATTGCAAGCCCGGCGATTCTACGCCGCAGCGGGTCGGGCCGGATGTACATGAGCATCTGGACTTAACGAACAACCTCCTGAATTATCACACTAGATCGACAGCCGCCCCTCGCTCACCCTCACCGCGTGGCCGCCGATGCGGACCGTTTCGAGTTCGCCGCCGCGCACCACGTTGCTGACGACGATCTGGCTCGGCCGCCCCATTTCATAGCCCTGTTCGACCACGCGTTTATGGGTACCGTCGGGAAAATCATCGAAATGATGCATTGCCCCCGCCAGGCAGATCGCCGCCGATCCGGTTGCTGGATCTTCCGGAACGCCGAGTGCCGGCGCAAACATCCGCGCATGGAACGCCGACTTGTTGTGGATGCACTGCCGCGTATAGAGGTAGACGCCGACGATACCTTGCTCATCGAAGGCCGCCTCCCAGTGCGGCGGACTGACGCGCGCCTTGGCAATGGCTTCCCGCGTCGAAACCGGAACCATCGCGAACGCCTGTCCGGCCGCGAAACAGCGGGCGCGATGGTTTTCGAAGCCGATTTCGTTTGCGATCAGCCCCAGGCCGGCAGCAAGCTTTTCAACCGGCGGCAGGGCGCCGGCATCCTGCGGCGGCTTCGGTGCATCGAATTCGGCAAAGCCGGGCTCGCCGGGCTTCAGCCTGACACCGACGCGAACGAGACCGATCTGCTGTTCCAGCGTCACGATCGAATCCTGTTCGGCATCGATAGTTCCGGCCTTCAGATCGGCCAGCAATACGGCCGTGCCAACCGTCGGATGGCCTGCGAATTTCAACTCCGCCATCGGCGTGAATATCCGCACGCCCGCCGAGTGCGCCGGGTTCTTCGGCGACGTCACGAAAACGGTCTCCGATAGGTTGAATTCGCGAGCGATGGCCTGCATCTGCCTGTCGTCAAGTCCATCGGCGCCGTGCACGACGGCCAGCGGGCTCCCGCCGAAGCGCACGGTGGTAAAGACGTCGAGTGTGTGAAAGTCGAGCCGCATCTGTTCCGGGCACCTGATTATCTGGACATCTTCGGCGCCTGCCTGTGCGCCGTGGTCGCGCCGCACTCTGCCGCTTTCCACTCCTGCGTCAAGCAGGTTATGCGCCGCGAAATCCTAGGCCTCTTCGTCCAGCACAGCCGCCAACACATGCCGCGAGAACGCCACGACATCTTGGTCGTCCGCACGCGGTGCCCGCCGGTAGATGACAAAGTCCTCAAGTTCGGGATCGCTTTGGCGACCGATTTCGCTGACGAGCGAGCGGCGCAGTTCCTCTGCCGTCAGCGGCGAAACGAATTCGACGGCAATCGACACCTGGAATGGCAGAATCGTCACGAGATATCCCGGTTGCCGATCGAACGCGCAGGCGGAAAGCCCGGTCTCCTCGAGCAGTTCCCGTTCGATGCTGGCATCGATATCGACACTGCCGTCGGCCGTCACGTCACGAGGATCGATGAAGCCGCCCGGCATGTAGATCAGGCCGGCATTGACGTTGCCAGCCCTCTGCCGCGCCAGGATCACCTCCCCACCGCTCGCCCTGATCAGCGCCGAGCCGAACCCGTCGTATGCGCCCGCCTCCGGGTAGCCGCGATCCTTCCAGTAAAGAAAGCTCGCAAATTCCGTTTCCATGAAACCTGCGTCCAAAACATCGCCGTTGATATCGAATGTTTCCATGACAAGAACCCGCCCATTGAAGAAGGATGGATTGTCGGCCAGCCGATTGCCCCAGTGCCGGGCGATCGCCGCTGCGTTGTCCAGCGCGAACACCCAAGGGCCAGCCGTCAGCCGCAACCGGCATTCGCGAACCCGATGAACCTGCGCCACTCTCACGAACCGGTCTCCTGGCTTGATTGATCTTCGCGGTTCCGAAGTTCGCATGAAGATGCTCTGCGACGATGATTTGAGGACAATTTCATTCGATCCAGGAATTGCGCTTGGCGATTGCGTGTGGAGACAGCGCAACAGGCTTGGGTCTTTCGTTCGGCAGCGGGTTGCATAAGCTCTCAACGGGCATCATAAATACCTACCCTCCGACAGTGCCCGGTAAGAGACTGCGGCTCATGTGGGAAAAGGTCATTTTCCAATACATTGTGATTTGTGTTTCAGGCAGCAGGTTTTGTTGACCAACTGCCACTATTTTGGCGCAGTCAAGCCTTGATGCCGCCACGCCTTGTTAATGAAATACAACTCGTTCGACGGCGACGAAGCGGCCATCCCGCCAGCGCCGCACAGGGATCAACGACAGGCGCCTTGCAGGGGGAAACGCGCGGCGCCGCACCTTAAAAATCTTTACAATCTTCGCCGTCCGGCCCCTCAGCATTTTTTGCCCGAGCCGAACCGCCCATCCTGCCAATGAAGTCCGCGTCCGTCTTTCGTTCTCGCGTCAACCGGGATTACGAATGCGAGGAATGCGTGAGGCTGCATCGACGGCTCCCGCAGCCGTCCGAGGCTGATTGGAATGTATCGAGCTTGGGTGGTTCCGGAAACGAAGCCACTCACGACGAACGGGAATGGTCCCCGCTCCGGACCCGTTCGTAGCCCAGGACTGCAAGCTCCTCCGAGCAGTTGGAGCAAAGCAGCCTGAACCGCTGGAAGGCCTGTGCTTTCGCACCGCCACACACCTCCCTCCCCGACGCGGGAGCATGGGTCTTCCGGTGGTTACCTATCGGCTCGCCGGATGCGCTCGACTCGCAATCACAGGCAGCCGGTAACCGTCGTCCCGCACTTCACATAATTTCCGATCGCTTCCCACTCACAGCACGGCGCTGCCTTGTCGCAGATCCACACGGTGCGTTCGCCGTCGGAAAACTTGTACTTGCAGACCTTCTCTCCGGGCTTGACCGACCGCGTCGGATTGGGCCATCCCGATTTCGAACGGGCCTCGCCATCCGCCGCTGCGAGCGCCACCGGTGCGCTCAGTGACATCGCGAGCACCGCACCAAGCGTAAATTTTGCAATGATCTTCAGCATAGCAGGCCGATCCTCGATTTTCGAGTTGCACACACGCAAGAGCAACGTCCAATCCGACGGAATCGTTGTCGAAGGGATTCCAGGATCGGATAAAATTGCTCTAGAATTACGATGCTAGAGCATCGTTATCCGGCGATCCGATCGCGAAAAGCGATCACGCGGATATTGCCCTAGTACCGCCGATCAGAAGTCCCTGTGTCGTATCAGTCAACCGCTTTCAGGGACTTCTGATCGAAAAGCGGTACTAGATTCAATATCCTACTAGGACCCTCTGCTTTCAGAAGTTCGTCAAGGTTGGTTGCCGCGAATGACTGAACGAACTTCTGAAAGCGGGTACTAGTGTGCAATGCAAAACGAATTCACGCTAGGACCGTGAAGCCTCACAGCAAATGTTTTTGGCAAACGCTCGCGGTTGCGCGCACCGCGGGCCGTGCATCCGCCCCGCACGACGACTATTCGTCGAGCAGACGTTCGACTTCGTTGACGAGATCCTTGAGATGGAACGGCTTCGACAGGACGCGAGCTTCCGTTGGCGCTTCAGAGGCGTTGTTCAGGGTCACCGCGGCAAACCCGGTGATGAACATGATCTTCAGATCCGGATCCAGCTCGCTGGCGCGGCGGGCCAACTCAATCCCGTCCATGCGCGGCATGACGATGTCAGTCAAAAGCAGCGCGAACGGCTCTTCCTTCAGCCTTTCGAGGGCATCGGCCCCATTATTGAAGGACACCACATCGTATCCCGCCCGCACCAGAGCGCGCTCGAGAAAACCCCGCATCGATTCGTCATCTTCAGCCAGAATGATGCGGTGCATGGCGAGAAGCGTTTGATTTAATGTCATCGTTCCAAGCGTTCGGTTCTGCCGTGGTACCATACACGATCAATGTGCGGCATGAGAACCGCCGGCCGTCTCGTGCCGCTGATCGTCCAATGAGGGTCGTTATCGTCCCCAGCCTTTGTCGTCCTGACACCTTGAATCCCGGCGGCTGGACTTGGGCTGGTTTCTAACTCTAGCCTTCTCCTCTCAGCTTGGCGCCAGTTTGGTAAAGGTAAGGTTGAGAATGTCCATCACCGGCACAGGAAATGTTCGATTGGCGCACTGCCCTGTGAGAAAGGCGCACCACGACAGCGCCCGGCCCCAGAAAATGTGTTTTCGATCGGTTGCCCTCCAACAGCCCCGTGGATCATCGGTGCGGTCGTCTCACCGGCATGTGGACACGGCACTATTCACTTGGCAGATTACAGCTCAGGCAATTACTAGTAGAGCGACACCCGATCGCGAAAAGCGACCGCGTCTGGTCGGTTGATGCTCTAGTGTCCCGTCTGCGAAGTTCGCCTCCACTCTGCCGCAGCCGCCTGAGCGAACTTCACAGACAAAAGGGACACTAGAATCATAGAGCTGCTAGTGTGGTGTTCGCGAAGTTCGCTCGGAGCGAGCTGCAAGTGGATGCGAACTTCGCGATCACCACACTAGGCCACATCGTGGGCCTGCAAGCCGGGGACTGACTAACCGATGCCCGAACGGGAAAGAGCCGCGATCCGATCCGAGCTGTCGCCAGGCTTTCTCGTCGCCGAACCCGAGCGCCTGACTTCGCCGCTGGTCTTCTGTTCCCCGCATTCAGGACGCATTTACCCGGAATATTTCCTGGCCCAGTCCCGCCTCGATGCCCATACGCTGCGCAAATCCGAAGACTGCTACATGGATGTGCTGTTCGCCTGCGCACCCGCCTACGGCGCACCCCTCATCGCCGCGCAATTTCCCCGGGCCTACCTCGACGTCAACCGCGAGCCTTACGAACTCGACCCCAACCTGTTCGAGGAACGCCTCCCCGACTACGCCAATTCGAAGTCGTCCCGCGTCATCGGCGGGCTTGGCACCATTGCGCGCATCGTCGGCGACGGCGCCGAGATCTACGCCCGGCCCCTGACGCTTGCCGCGGCTCTGGCTCGGATCGAGGGCCTCTACCACCCATTTCACGACGCGCTGAAGAAATTGATTGCGCGCAGCCGGCACACCTTCGGACAAGCGATCCTGATCGACTGCCACTCTATGCCTTCGAATTCGATGAGCGCCATCAACTCACGCGCACGCCCCGATATCGTCCTCGGTGACCGCTTCGGCACGGCTTGCGACGGCATCGTCATGAACTTCCTGCAGCGCGCCTTCCACGACCTCGGCTACAATGTCCATATCAACCGGCCCTATGCCGGCGGCTTTATCACCGAACATTACGGTCGCCCGTCGAGCGGTATCGATGCCTTGCAGATCGAGATCAATCGCGCGCTATATCTCAACGAGCACACGCTGGTGCCGACGCCGGGGTTTGCAAATCTCCAGTCCGACATCGAAGCCGTTGTCGCTCGTCTCGTATACGAACTGCCGGAACTGCTGGAGAGACCTGCAGCAGCCGAATAGCTGGATGTGCGCAACCGCACACGCCGACGGTCTATCTGTCTGTCGGATGCGCACTTCGGCGCTGGAAAAGGTCCAAAAAAAAGGCCGTTCGGGGTACGAACGGCCCAAGTCTAGGGAGGAAACGCCCAAGGAGGGCTGCGGCGGACGAGCAGGGCTCGTTGATGCCGCAATGCAAAATTGACGTTGCAGCGCACAAATTGCAACTGCATTTTTTGCAG
>JAHJQI010000066.1 GCA_018819265.1 Alphaproteobacteria bacterium | reverse complement strand
TCATTCGCGGCAACCACCTTGACGAACTTCTGAAAGCAGAGGGTACTAGTAGAATATTGAATCTAGTACCGCTTTTCGATCAGAAGTCCCTGAAAGCGGTTGACTGATACGACACAGGGACTTCTGATCGGCGGTACTAGTTCATCTTCAGGCGGTATCGCACGACGCGGTCGTTCCCCGAGTCGGAGAACCACACGACGTCGTCCCCACCCAATTCGACACCTTCCGGCGTTCTGAATTCGCCCGGACCATTGCCGCCCTTGCCCGAACCGACCACCTTGAGCAGCTTGCCCGTTCCCGAGATAATCTTGATTTGATGGTTGTTCTTGTCTCCAAGGATCAGCGTGCCATCAGCCAGCAAATCCATGTAGCGCACACCATCGAAGTTGTAGGGCGGCCCCTTGAGTTCGCGTAGGATCTCGAGGTCCGGCGACAACAACAAGAGCCGGTTGTTGCCCGAATCCGACAGCCAGATATCGCCATTGCCGAGCGCCTCGAGATCGTGCGGGGCCGATAGACCTTTAAGCTCCTTGACCGGCTTTCCATCAGCGAACGCAACGACGTTGCCCGACCACGCCCCGGCAACATAAATCCGCCCGTTGGGGTGCGCCAGGACACCTTCGGGTCCACGGATCGGCCCTTTGAGTTCGCCCGTCAGTTTCGCCTTCAGGCCATCCAACTCATAGATCGTGACGCGGTTGTTGTGCGTGTCGGCGACGTAGAGCCGGCCTGCCGCATCGAACTCCACGTCGTGCGTGCCCGACTGATGGTCGGCTCCGAATTCTCCGACAAGTTGCAGCGTTGCGGGATCGAGAAAGGCGACGCGGTTGTTGCCGACATCGGAGACGAGAAGGTATCTGCCGTCCGGCGACAATTTAAGATCGTGGGGATTTTCGAGATCGGCCGTGCTCGCCCCCAGGAACTCGAGAACCGGTTCCGCCCGAACCGGCAGCGCGCAAGCGAAAGCCAACAACGCCAATATGAAGACACGCATCACATTTTCCTCCAGGAGTCACCGCGCCGCATTGCCAATTTATCGCGTCCCCGGCGATCCGAATAGCGCTTGGCCCGGCTCGGTCGTAAAGAAACCTCAGTGCCTCCACTTGATTGCCCGAATTAAGCCCCCAAGTCACAGCCATTATGAAAAAGCCAGATCAATATAACAGGCGATAAGCGCCATTGCCCGCCGCTGCGCAGGTGCCCGTCAATCGCCGTCGACCGCACCCAGCTGGCTGACTGATCCCCTCGTCATATGCCAACCCTGAACTCAGCGCGCGAGCACGCCGCGCAGGGTATTCCCGGGCAGCACTCGCGTTGCCAATTTGGACTAATATCGCCCGCGCACTCGTGCGGCACGCATTTGGAGAAGACCGATGAGCGGTTACAACGAAATCGAGGTCGAGGGCGGGTTCCCGCTGAAGATGTGGACGAAAAACGTTCTCATCGAAGACGCCGCGATCGACCAGATGAAAAACGTCGCGAAGCTGCCGATCATCCACAAGCACGTCGCCGCGATGCCAGACTGCCATTGGGGGCTCGGCGCCACCGTCGGTTCCGTGATCCCCACCAAGAAGGCGATCATCCCGGCCGCCGTAGGGGTCGATATCGGCTGCGGAATGATGGCATGGAAAACGACGCTTAACGCCAATCAGCTGCCCGACAACCTCGCCGCCATTCGCTCCGACATCGAGCACGCCGTCCCGCATGGCTTCGTGTCGGCGAAGGGCCGGGCGCGCAAGGGCGGCTGGGAAATCGTACCGAGCAGCGTCTCGACCCGTTGGCGCGATCTGGAGGACCGCTACCGCAAAATCGTCGAGCGGCATCCGCGGATCTCCCACAAGGCCCCCGTGCATCAGCTCGGCTCGCTTGGCACCGGCAACCACTTCATCGAGATCTGCCTCGATGAAAACGACGCCGTGTGGGTCATGCTGCATTCCGGGTCACGCGGTCCCGGCAACGTCATCGGCCAGTACTTCATCCGGCTCGCCAAGAAGGACATGGAGCGTCACATCTCCAACCTTCCCGACGAGAATCTCGCTTACCTGACCGAAGGCAGCGAGCACTTCGACGACTACGTCTTCGCCCTCAACTGGGCGCAGGACTACGCGTCAGAGAACCGGCAGGCGATGATGGAGCAGATCCTGCGCGTCATGCGCAAGCACCTGCCGAAGTTCCAGATCGGCGACATGGCGGTCAATTGCCACCACAACTACGCAACAATCGAGGAACACTTCGGCGAGAAGGTCTGGGTGACGCGCAAGGGCGCCGTGCGCGCCCAGGCCGGCGATCTCGGCATCATCCCCGGCTCGATGGGCACCGGCTCGTTCATCGTGCGCGGCAAGGGCAACGCCGACAGCTTCTGCTCGTGTTCGCATGGCGCCGGCCGCGCCATGTCGCGGACGCAAGCCAGGCAGAACATCACGTTGATGGACCACTGTGCGGCGACCGAAGGCATCGAGTGCCGCAAGGACAAGGACGTCATCGACGAGAGCCCTGCCGCCTACAAGGACATCTCTTCGGTGATAGCCGCCCAAAGCGATCTGATCGAGGTGGTGCATCGCCTGCGCCAGGTCGTCAACGTCAAGGGATGATCAGGAAGCATGCACTAGGGAAGTAAGGAAGTAGGGTGCTGTAGGGTGGATTAGCGCAGCGTAATCCACCGTTGGCAGTCGCAACCATTGCGATTGTGGCGGCGCATTGTTCACCTTTCCAACATTGGGCGAGCCCAAGTTGGGGAGCTAATGCCCCCTACCCGTACCGCTCTTTCGCCGTGGGCCAACCGTCCGACTCCGCCCTCTCGTCAGATTACAGAAATAACATTGGATATGATCCGGCACGCGTTGACGAGGCAACTTTTCGGGCTCTAAAGTGCCTTAGGCCTAAAGTATAAGCGGGACGGGGTGCTGGTGGGAGCGCCAACGTCTCAGGGCCGTGTTGGAGGACTACGTCCCCGCCGATCTGCTTTGCGGGGTGGGAGGAGACAATGAAAAGCCTATTCGTGGCAGTCGCCGCAGCGGCGGCGCTTGCGTTCTGGTCCAGCAACGGGCGCGCGGAGACGGTCTCCATATGCAGCCCGGACATTGCGCCTTCGGCGATCAGCCTTACCGTTCATTGTTGATCGCGGCCGTTATTTCGCCCAACGCATTTGACGGTTCGCCTTCAGCCCCGTAGCTCATCTCGTTGACCTAATTGTTGGCCAGCGCCCAAACTCCCGGTGCAGGCAAACGGCGAGTGCGAGCGAATGGCTGAAGACGTTGTGACTTCCGGCAACCGGACCGGTGGCAAATGGCAGTTCTGGATCGACCGGGGCGGCACCTTCACCGACGTCGTCGGCGTCGACCCGCATGGCGTGCTGCATGCGCGCAAGGTCCTTTCCGAAAACCCCGGCGCCTATGAGGATGCCGCGCTCGAAGGCATCCGCCGCCTGCTCGGGGTTGCCGCGGGCGAGCCGCTGCCGTCGGATCGCATCGCCAGCGTCAAGATGGGCACCACGGTCGCGACCAACGCGTTGCTGGAGCGCAAGGGCGAACCGACGCTGCTGGTGACGACGGCGGGTCTCGAAGACCACCTGGAAATCGGTTACCAAGCCCGCCCCGATATCTTTGCCCGCCGTATCGTCAAGCCGTCGATGCTGTACAGCCGGGTCGTCGGCGTCGCGGAGCGGGTGCGGGCGGACGGGCACGTCGAGAAGCCGCTCGACGAAGCCGCACTGCGCGAAGCCCTGGCGCATGCGCGCGCCGACGGGATCGATGCCGTCGCAATCGTGTTCATGCACGCCTACGCCTTTCCCGCGCACGAAATGCGTGCCGCCGGGATCGCGCGCGAGATCGGGTTCGCGCAGGTATCCGTCAGCCATGAAGTGTCGCCGCTGATCAAGTTCGTCGCCAGGGGCGATACGACGGTGGCGGACGCCTATCTGTCGCCGATCCTGCGCCGTTACGTGGACCGCGTGTCCGCGGCGCTTTCGGCGGGCGACAGCGGCGCTGGCGAGGGCGCTCCACGCCTGATGTTCATGGCCTCGTCCGGCGGGCTGAAGGCGGCAGGGCTGTTCCACGGACGCGATGCGATCCTGTCCGGTCCGGCGGGCGGTATCGTCGGCATGGCGGAAACGGCGAAGCGTGCCGGCTTCGGGAAGGTGATCGGCTTCGACATGGGGGGCACGTCGACGGATGTTGCGCATTTCGCCGGCGAATACGAGCGCGCGTTCGAAACGGAAGTGGCGGGCGTGCGCATGCGTGCGCCGATGCTGCAGATCCATACGGTGGCAGCCGGCGGCGGGTCGGTGCTCAGCTACGACGGGCAGCGCTTCCGCGCCGGGCCGGAAAGTGCGGGGGCCAATCCGGGGCCGATGTGCTACCGGCGCGGCGGTCCGCTTTGCGTCACCGATGCCAACGTCATGCTCGGCAAGCTCAGCGCGTCGATGTTTCCGGAGATCTTCGGTCCCGGGCAGAATGAGCGGCTCAACGAAGAGGCCGTGCGGGTGGCGTTCGGAGAACTGGCCGCCGAGATCGGCGACGGGCGCAGCGCGGAGGATGTCGCGGACGGCTTCATCCGCATCGCGGTCGAGAACATGGCGAACGCGGTGAAGAAGATCTCGGTCGAGCGCGGGCATGACGTTACCGAATACGCGCTCAACTGCTTCGGGGCCGCGGGCGGTCAGCATGCCTGCCTGATCGCCGACAGCCTCGGCATCGAGACGGTGCTGATTCATCCGCTTTCGGGGCTCTTATCGGCCTACGGCATGGGGCTTGCCAATTTGCGGGCGAGCCGCGAGCAATCGCTTGAAATCGCCTTCGACGAGGTGGCCATGTCGCCGCTCGAAGCGGCGGCCGGGCGGCTTCAAAACGACGTGACGGAGGAGCTTCTCGAAGAGGGAGCCGAACGCGATGACATCGCCGTGCGCGCGTTCGCGCATCTGCGGTATGCGGGCACCGATACGGCGTTCCCAGTCGAGGTCTCCGCACCCGAATTCATGCGGCGGGCGTTCGAAGCCGAGCACGAGCGCCGGTTCGGGTTCCTGTCGCCCGAGAAAGCATTGGTGCTCGCGGCGGTCGAAGTCGAGGCGATCGCCTCGGGGCACCGGGCGGGGGAAGCCGATTGCAGCGAAGAGCCGGCTGTTGCCGTCGAGCAGGCGACAGTCTCCAGAATTGCGACCGGCGAGCGGGGACGGTTTTATTCGCAGGGCAATTGGCACGAGGCGCAGACTTTCCGGCGGGCGTATCTATGCGAAGGCGCCGCGGTCGACGGACCGGCCCGCATCATCGAGGCCAACCAGACGGTGATCGTCGAGCCGGGCTGGCGGGGCCAGGTAACGGAGCGCAACGATCTCGTTTTGCGCCGCGTCAGCGCGCGGCGGCGCGCGGCGCACCAGTCGGCTGTCGATCCGGTGCTGCTCGAAGTGTTCAACAACCTATTCATGGCGGTTGCCGAACAGATGGGGGAAGCACTCAAGCTCACGGCGCAGTCGGTCAACATCAAGGAGCGGCTCGACTTCTCGTGTGCGCTGTTCGATGCCAGTGGCGGGCTCGTCGCGAACGCGCCGCATGTTCCGGTGCATCTCGGGTCGATGGACGCGGCAATCGAAACGGTGATCCGCGAGACGCGTGGCCGGATGCGTCAAGGCGATGTGTACGTGCTGAATGCGCCCTATAACGGCGGCACGCACCTGCCCGACGTGACGGTTGTCACGCCGGTGTTCGACCAGGCCGGAAAAGACATTCTCTTCTATGTCGCCAGCAGGGGACATCATGAGGATATCGGCGGCTTGTCGCCGGGCTCGATGACGCCGCGGGCAACGCACATCGACCAGGAAGGCGTGCTGATCGACTGCTTCAGGATCGCCGAAGGCGGCCGCTTTCGCGAAGCGGAAATCCGCGAGGTTCTCACCGGGGCCAGCTATCCGGCGCGTCAGCCCGACAAGAACATCGCCGACCTCAAGGCGCAGGTTGCCGCCAACGCGCGCGGCGCCGACGAGATCGCCAAGATGATCGTGCATTTCGGGCGCGATGTCGTCGCCGCCTACATGGGACACGTGCAGGACAACGCGGAAGAATGCGTGCGGCGGTTGATCGCGCGGCTGGACGACGGCGAAGCGATCGTTGCGACCGATACCGGCGCCGAAGTCCACGTGCGGGTTGCGATCGACCGGGAGTCGCGCTCGGCGAAAATCGATTTCGCCGGAACGTCGGCGATGCGGGAGGATAATTTCAACGCGCCCGAACCGGTGACGCGGGCAGCCGTGCTCTACGTGTTCCGGGTCATGACGGGAGAAGCGATCCCGCTCAACGCGGGCTGCCTGAGGCCGCTTAAGATCGTGGTGCCAGAGGGGTCGTTCCTGAAGCCGCGCTATCCGGCCGCGGTGGTGGCCGGCAACGTCGAGACGAGCCAGGTCGTGACGAACGCGCTGTTCATGGCGCTGGGGGGTCTCGGGACGTCGCAGGGCACGATGAACAATCTGACCTTCGGGGACGCCACGCGGCAATACTACGAGACGATCTGTTCGGGGTCTCCGGCAGGGCCGGATTTCGATGGCGTCGCGGGCGTGCAGGTGCACATGACCAACACGCGGCTGACCGATCCGGAAATTCTCGAACTGCGCTATCCGGTGGTGCTCGATGCGTTCTCGATAGAGCGCGGTTCAGGTGGACGCGGGCGGCATTCGGCAGGAGACGGTACGCGGCGCGTGATCAGGTTCCTCGAGCCGATGCGCATGGCGATCCTGTCGGGATACCGAAAGCTCGCACCGGCCGGCGTCGAGGGGGGGGAGCCCGGGCGTTGCGGCAGCAACACGATCGAGCGCGCGGACGGCGGTCGCGAGCAACTTGCCGGATGCGATGAAACTGAGCTTGGCCCGGGCGACAGGATCGTCGTCACGACGCCGACAGGGGGCGGGTTCGGGCGTGCCCCGGGGGACGGTTGAGAACCGCTTTATCGCGCCTCGAAACCACCCGAGCTTCTTTCATATTGTCGCATCAACTCAGCAGGATAGCGCGTATTCTTAACATTATCTGGAATAGACTTGCCGGCTGTCTTGACGCTTGGTTTACCAAAGTCCGGGACAGTGAAGCGGTTCACGCGGGTTCCTCGCGGGTCACCCTAGTGTGGTGATCGCGAAGTTCGCATCCTCCTTGCAGCTCTGCTCGGAGCGAACCTCGCGATCTGAACCACACTAGCAAAGTCATGATTCTAGTGTCCCTTCTGATTGCGAAGTTTGCACGCGAGTTCGTGGCAGGGTGGTGGCAAACTTCGGAATCGGGACCCTAGCGTTGCCCGCATAATCGCAATCAGCCGACCAATCGAGGCCGCCTCCGTTGCTGCATCTGCGCCCGATCTTCACGGCCCTCGGCCTGCTCTTGTGCACCATTGCGTTCGCGATGCTGTTGCCGGCGCTCGTCGATTTTGCCGACGGCGATCCGGACTGGCTGATCTTCTTCGCGTCCTCGATTGCGACCTTCTTCATCGGCGGGCTCTTGATCGTGTCCAGTCAGGACGACGAGCCGACGCAGCTCAGCGTCAAGGACGGCTTTCTATTGACGACGGCGTGCTGGTCGGTGGTCGCAGCCTTTGCTGCTATCCCCTTCGTCGGGGTCGGCCTCAGCTATACGGATGCCTACTTCGAGGCGATGTCCGCGTTGACGACGACCGGGGCGACGGTTCTGACCAAACTCGACCAGTTGCCGCGCGGGATACTCTTGTGGCGGGCGATCCTGCAGGGGCTCGGCGGGCTCGGGATCATCGTGACCGCTATCATCATGCTGCCATTCCTGCGCGTCGGCGGCATGCAGCTGTTCCAAATGGAGCAGTCGGACCGCTCGGAGAAGGTCTTGCCGCGCGCATTGGAGCTGACAACCGCGATCGCAGGTTTCTACGTTGCATTGATCATCGCCTGCACCCTGACGTACGGCGCACTTGGCATGACGGCCTTCGACGCCGTGTGCCATGCACTGACGACAGTCTCGACGGGGGGACTTTCCACGCATGACGAAAGCTTCGGTTTCTTCAAATCGGCGCCGCTCGAATGGGCCTGCATCGTCTTCATGATTCTCGGGGCTCTGCCGTTCGTCGTCTACATCAAAGCGTGGCGCGGACATCCTTCGGCAATCCTTCAGGACAGCCAGGTGCGCGGGCTGCTCGGGTTCTTGATCGGGGTCTGCCTCATCGTCACGTTCTGGCTGATGACGGCGCGGGAAATATACTTTACCGAGGCGCTGCGGCTGGCGACATTCAACGTCACGTCGATCGTCACGACGACGGGGTATGCGAGCACCGATTATACCCAGTGGGGCACGTTCGCGGTCGGTCTGTTCTTCCTGTTGACGTTCGTTGGCGGTTGTGCCGGTTCAACGTCAGGCGGGATCAAGATCTACCGACTGCAGGTGACGGGGCTCCTGATCCGCAGCCACTTCGTTCACCTGATGAGCCCGAACCGGGTCGTCACACTTGTCTATAACGGCAAGCGGCTGCCAACCGATGTGCCGTTCTCGGTGGTGGCGTTCCTCGCCATCTACATGTCGACGGTCGGGCTATTCACCGTCGTGCTTGCAGCGATGGGACTCGATCTGGTGACGGCGCTTTCGGCTTCCGCGCAGGCGGTCGGCAACGTCGGTCCGGGGCTTGGCGATATCGTCGGGCCATCGGGGAACTACTCGGGGCTGCCGGTGCTGGCCAAATGGATCTTGTCGTTCGCGATGATGATGGGGCGGCTGGAACTGTTCACCGTTCTGGTGCTGCTGAGGATCGAGTTCTGGCGGAACTGAAGGTTTGTCGCCCTGATTTCAGTCGCCGGGTTTCCAGCCGTAGAGCCAATCATAGCCGGCCAGCAGTTTCTCTGGCGGAAGCATGCGCAGCGTCATGTTGCGTGCGGTCCGCATCGGGCCGGACAGATGATAGATTTCGCCGTTCCTTCGGGATGCGGCCTGAACGCGGGCGCTGCGCGGTCTGCGGGCCGTCTCGTAGGCGGCGAGGGCTGCGGCGGATGCGTCGTCGCCAAGGCTGCCGTTCGAAGCGAGTTGGGCGACCGAGAGGCAGCGCGCTAATGTTGCTGCGTCTTCCAGTGCCAATACGGCTCCCTGGGCCAGAAACGGCAAAACGGGATGGGCGGCATCGCCAAGCAGGACCGTGCGGTTGCGAACCCACGCCGGCAGCGGTGAAAGCTCCGCAAGCGACCACCTGCGCCATGTCTGCGAAGCGGCAACGAGGTTGCGGACGGGTGCCGCACATTCCGCGACGGCGTCCGCTACCCAGTCCGGTTCGATCTCCCTGGCCCAGTCGATATCGCCGTTCGCGTGGTTGCCGATCACGACGACGGCCAGTTCGGCGCCGCCGCGCACGGGGTAGTGGACGACATGGCCTTGCGGAGCGAGCCAAATGCCGACACTTCGCGTCACGATACCTTTTGGGGTGGCTGCAGCAGGGATGACGGAGCGCGCGGCACTCTTGCCGCAATAGCGAGGCGGGGGCGCGGCGAATATCGTTCGTCGTAGTGTCGAATGGAGGCCGTCGGCGGCGACGAGCAGGTCTCCGGCACCGACGGTCTCGCCGTTGCTCACGGCAAGGACCTCATCGGGATAGGTCTTGGCCGATTGGATATCGATGCCGGGGCGGATCGTTATCAGCGGATGGGCCTGCGCGGCATCCATCAGGCTGGCATGGAGGTCTGCGCGATGGGCGACCCAGTAGGGCGCGCCGTGGCGTTTTTCGAGCCAGCCGCCGAGCGGCAATTGCGTCAAGCGCTCGCCGGAGGGACCGTCGTGCACGCACAGCGATTGCGGGCTGGCGATATTCGGCTGGAGCCGTTCGGCGATGCCAAGCTGGCGGAGGATGCGCGTGCCGTTCGGGCCGATCTGTATGCCGGCACCTCCTTCGCGTGTGTCCGAGCGCTTCTCGAACACAGTGACTTCCGCACCGATGCGGGCAAGCGCGAGAGCTGCGGCCAGTCCGCCAATGCCACCGCCGCAGATCAGAATTCGCATGGGCTGCCTGCGAACACGTTCACGCGGCCGTTTCTTCTTCGAATTTTACGATCGCGCCGGGCGGATCGCTTGCCTCAGGCGACAACCGCTTGTCGTGGACGAAGAGCGTCGAACAATAGGGGCACAGAATCTGATCGTCCGCGCCCATGTCGAGGTAGACGTGGGGATGATCGAATGGGGAGCGTGCCCCCATGCATTGGAACTCCTTGACGCCGACGAAGATCTTCTCGACGCCCTCGTCGTTGGCCAGATTTGGAATCTTGCTTGCAGCCATTGCGCCCTCTTTGTTGGCGGTCGGATCGGCGCGAGGATAGCCGTCCCGCTTTCGAAATGGTAGACCCGCACATGACCGATGCGCGCGACAAATCCGTTACGCGCGGGAATTCAGCTTCAGTCAGGGCGTACAGAATGCAGACTTTCGACTCCGATGGCGTTGCGATCTCCTATCTCGACGTTGCGCCGAGCGCTGAACCCCGCGATACGGCTCCCGTCGTCCTCATTCACGGGTTTGCTTCCAATGTCGCGACCAACTGGGTCGCGACGGGGTGGGTCGGGACACTCAGCGAAGCCGGCTACCGCGTGCTGGCGATCGACAACCGTGGGCATGGGCAGAGCGAGAAGCTGCATGATCCTTCCTGTTACGGCGGGCCGGTGATGGCGGAAGACGCCCGGCGGCTGATCGAGCATCTGGGTCTGAAGCAGGCGCACGTCATGGGCTACTCAATGGGTGCACGCATCGCCGCGTTCCTGGCGCTGAAGCATCCAGGGCTGGTGCGCAGCGCGGTGTTTGCGGGGCTTGGCATCAACATGGTGCGCGGCATGGCCGGTACGGGGCCGATCGCCAAAGCGCTCGAAGCGCCAAGCATCGATGATGTCGTCAATCCGACGGCGCGGACCTTCCGGGCCTTTGCCGAGCAGACGAAGAGCGACCTCAAGGCGCTGGCGGCCTGCATCCGTTCCTCGCGCGATCCGATCAGCCGCGACGATGTCGGGCGGATTTCATGCCCGGTGCTTGTCGCGGTCGGCAGCGAAGACGTGATCGGCGGTTCGGCGGAGGATCTGGCCGAACTCATCCCGACGGGGGAAGCCTACGTCATCGCGAGCCGGGACCACATGAAAGCGGTCGGCGACACGGGCTATAAGGAGGCGGTGCTGGCGTTCCTCGCGCGGTATGCCTGAGCGGCTGAGCCACGCAGTCCGGGGGTTGCGCCAAACGAAAGCCCCGCCAAGGCATTTCGGAAGGACTGCGAAGGAGACAAACGCGGGGGTTGCCTGCAGCGATCCGTGTTGCAAAAAGCGGGGCTCTACGCACGTCGCATTCGTTACTCTACTCCGACGCTTCGACGCAAACCAACTCACGTAACTCCTGCATCCCAAACGCGGGATACAACTCCGTTTCGTAGGCGCCTGTTACGCAACGCCTGACTTTGCGAGGCCCGTTTCCGGGGTGACGGAATCGGGTGGGCAAGGGCAGACAAAGTCAGACTGCAAACCCGTCCAAGGCGACCGGTCAATACAAAACGCAACTCTAACTCAGCGCATACTCAAAACCGGACCGTGGATTACGCGAAACGTGATCTCAAGGCTGCAAAGTCTGCTGTATCGATGTGCTGCCCTAGCAAGATTGTTCTACCACGTCCTAATCGCAGAGTCCTGCGCTCGATCGATTCGCAACCCCTGCCCTGTGGAAAAGCAAGACTGCGCCGCAACAAAAACCAGGGCTGTCGAGAGTTGGCAACAGGGCACTTTCCTAGTGTGATAATTCAGAAGTTCGCTACCATCTGCGGCTCGGCCGAGTGCGAACTTCTGAATCTGAATCACACTAGCAACATCTATGGCTTAGTGAGGCGTTTATCGCGCCTTAGTTGACTCAAACCTCGCCGCACCATCGGTCAACTAAGGCGCGACGCCTCACTAGCCGCAAATCACCAATATTGCGCCTCATCGCGGCCCGCAGATCCTGCCTTGGTCCTGCAATATGCAGTGCATCGCAAAAAATTCATGACGGTGCCCTTACCGATTGTCCCAAATAGAGCCGCCTCGTGCATGCGGACATTTTTGTTTCGGAGGCGTTCACCTTGTTTTCAGATAGGCGGGCCTAAAGTCGCGCCATGTGGAGAGTTCAAGTCGTTCCAGTTCACGTACGTTGTGCAGTTCTGCTCGCGATTTCGCTGCTGGTTTCCAGCTGCGCCGGGGGCCCCAACTACGTTGCCGAAAAGGAACCGTGGCGCGATACCAGCGAGCGGGCCTGCCTGGAATCCGGCGCGCTCCAGCAATCGGCATTCCTCACTCCGGTGTCCCGACTTGGCGGTCCCGGGGTCTGCGGCGCGCTCAGCCCATTCGAAATGTCGGCAGCCGATTACGGACGTGTCGCGCTGCGGCCCGCGGCGATCCTGAGATGCCCGATGGTCGGTTCCGTCGACGACTGGGTGCGCAATTCCATCGCGCCCGCAGCCATCCAGCACCTTGGATCCCCGGTTGTTGAATTACAGGTCGCGGCTTCTTACGCCTGCCGTCCGCGCAACCACGTCGATGGGGCCAAACTTTCCGAACACGGGCTGGCGAATGCGATCGACATCTCGGCCTTTCTTCTTGCCGATGGCCGCAAGATTACGGTCAAGCGCGGCTGGCGGGGCAATTTCGACGAGCAGGCGTTCCTACGAGCGGTCCGGACGGGTGCCTGCCAGCGCTTTGCCACCGTGTTGACCCCGGATGCCGACCGCCACCACCATGATCATTTTCATGTCGATCTGGCGCGGCACAATTCATCTGGAACCTATCGCGTCTGCCGCTGAGGCTGGTTGGTGGATCGCCGCTTCAGCTTGCGTTCAGCCCGGACCGCCAAGTGAGAACTTCGGCAGGCTTTTCCAGGCTTTCGACAGCCACGATCCGGAGTCTTCGCGTGGAGCAAGGCCACCTGAAGCCAAGAGTGCGTATGCATCCTTGTACCATTGCGACTGCGGGAAGTTGTGGCCCAGGACTGCGGCGGCGGTCTGGGCTTCATTGACAATCCCCAAGGCCATGTAGGCCTCGGTCAGGCGCATCAATGCTTCTTCGACGTGTGCGGTCGTCTGGTATTCGGTGGCCACCGTCTTGAAGCGATTGATGGCTGCAACGTAGTTGTTGCGTTCCAGGTAGTAACGGCCAACCTCCATTTCGGAGGCAGCAAGCGTATCGTTGGCCAACCGGATGCGATTGGCGGCGATCGCTGCATACTCACTGTCGGGATAGCGAGTCTGAAGGACCTGGAGCTCCTGGAGGGCCTTCTTGGTCGTCGACTGGTCGCGGTTCGGCCCGTTCATTTCGTCGAAGTAGGCCGACGCGATGATATGATGGGCGAGGGCGGCTTCCTTGGTGCCGGGATGCATGGTCGTGTAGCGGCGGGCGGAGGCGATTGCCTCGGGGTTCTTGCCGGCTTTGTAGTAGGCGTAGGCGGCCATCACGATGGCGCGACGGGCTTCGGGTGCGTAGGGGTGGTCGCGATCGAGGTCCTCAAACTTCGAAGCGGCCCTGTTGAACTGGCCCTTGGTCATCGCCGCATCGGCGTCAGCAAACATTTTCGCGGGAGGATCGGGATTGAGGGCCTTCGAGAGATCGTTGGAGGATGCACAGGCGGAAAGTGCGGCAGCCGCAAAAGCTGCGACGACCCAGGACCGCAGCGGCGCACGGCCGGGCGCACGGCGAGCGCCGACCAGATCCGATTTTTCGCCTGGGTTCGTCAAGATTTTCAACCTCGGCTCCACTTGCTGTCGTTAGTCGTATACCGCGCAGCGCCGCGCAGGTATCGGAAAGAATCGACCCGCACCGAAGTTTAGCGCAGACCCTGCCATCTCAAAGCGGATCTGCGAATTGATCCCCTGCCAAAGCGGACAAACCGAGGCAGACCGATAACAGGATTTCCTTTCAGTCGCCCGGAAATCCATTATCCCGCTGCCATCGCAGCGAACGAGGTCAGTGCGATGTGCCCGCGTAGGCGGCGGGATAGGCGAAGCTTGCCGGTGTCGTTTCACGGACTTTCGGAGCCTGAACGACCGTCCAGGCGCTGGCATCGGACAAGAGCGCCTTGACCACGAGCGAGTTGAGGCGGTGGCCGCCGCGAACCGAGCGGAAGGCGCCAAGAATCGGCAGGCCTGCAAGAGCCAGGTCGCCGACGGCGTCGAGCATCTTGTGACGTACGAATTCTTCAGGGTATCGAAGGCCTTCGGCGTTCATGACGCGGTCGTCGCCGATGGCAACCGTGTTGTTGAGGTTGGCGCCCAGTGCCAGGCCGTTCTTCCACAAATGCTCCACATCGCGCATGAAGCCAAACGTGCGCGCGCGGCTCAATTCGTGGCGGAAGATGCCAGGCGCCATTTCATAGGCGAGGCGCTGGCGGCCGATAATCGGTGATTCGAAGTCGATCTCAATGTCGAGATGGAAGCCGCTGTGCGGTGCGATTTCACCGAAGCAGGCGCCGTCCTCGACGCGAATCGGCTTGAGTACCTTGAGGAATTTACGTGGCTCGGACAGCTCCATCAGGCCGGCGTCGTCGATAGCATCGACAAAATTCGCCGAACTGCCGTCCATGATCGGCACTTCCTGGCTGTCGATCTCAATGTAGCAGTTGTCGACGGCAAGCCCGCGGAGTGCTGCCAGAAGATGTTCGACGGTGCCAACGGTATTGCCGTCGTCATCGCCGATAACAGTGCATAACGTCAGGTTCTTGACGTTATGGACGTTCGCCTCGATATCCGAGACGACGCGACCGCGTTTGGTTACGAGAAAGCGGAGCCCAGCATCGGCTTCAGCCGGATGCAAGATTACCGATGCTGGCGCTCCACTGTGCACCCCCGTGCCGGTCAGTTCGATCTCGCGCGCAACCGTAGTCTGGCGCGAGCCGATAAAACGATTCGACATGAATGTCGTCCCTCGATGCCTGCCCAGGCAACTGCCGTATGTTCAAGAGCTACGGCGTGCCACCCCCTAAGAAGGGTCGAAACTTTGTCGTCATCCAAGTCCGGCTACCCCAGAATTTCGCCGAACCCATCTGAAAAAACGACTCGATTCGCCCGTTAACGATTTCGACGATACCCTCGCGCCACAGGCGGCACAAATCACGCTTTCTTACACTCTGTTACCCATATGCCGCGAAATTGACACATCTTCAAAAGGTGCCTGCAAAATCAGCGCCGCCCTTGATCCGTGCTGAAAAAGACTGGCAGAGCAACATCTTGGCTGCCATCGGCTGGGTCTTGGTTTGATGATTGTGCGGTGCGCTGGTGGCCTCCGCGGGCGAATGGATCTGCCTGTGGATTGCGCTGATCGACGGGTTGATTCCTGCCAGTTTCTTCGGTCGGCGGCGAATCAATTGGCTTGCGGCCGCGGCCGGTCAGCCGTTCGAAAAAGCCCTGCTTGCGAGATGGCTGCCGGCCTGCCTGTTCCTCATGGGCGCCCTGCGCTTGCGGATCCCTCTTGGCGTAGTAGTCGCGCTGGCCGACGGCAGGAAAATCTTCCACTTCGGGCATGCGGCGGGTGCGCCGATGAATCTCCTCGGTCTGTTGCGGGCGAAATGTATTTTCGCTCGTTCCGCGCGCAGCCGCGTTCGGCATCGAGGATGCCGGTGCCGGGTGCGGTTTCAACGCGTCGGAACCGGCTTCGATCGTGACGCCTTCCGCCGACCGCCAAATCGGGGAAGTGTTGTCGGGAATCGCATTTGGCGTGCGGGCGTCGTCAGACTGCGCACCGCGCTGCCCGGGTTGCGTCTGCGGGCGGGTTTGGTCGGTTTCGGGCCATGGGGCGTTGATCTTGCGGGCGCCGGCCGGTGTGGACGAGGGTATTTGTGCGGGTCCTGCCTGCGGTTCCAGCGATGTCCATGAGGCCTTCGGTGCGCCAGGTACGGGTGGCGGGGTCGGCAGATGAGGGGAAGGGGGCATCTGCCTCACACCGTGGCGGATCGCGTCGAGGCCCTGCAGGCGGCTCGGTCCTGAAGTCGCGGTGCCGAAGGTGTCTATGCCGGACATCCCTGACGCAACGATTGAGACGCGGACGCGGTCTTCCATGGTGTCGTCGAAGGTGGCGCCGACGATGATGTTGGCTTCCGGATCGACTTCCTTGCGGACGCGGGATGCGGCTTCGTCGACCTCGTAGAGGGTTAGATCCGGACCGCCGGTGATGGAGAGCAGCAACCCCTTTGCGCCCTGCAGGGAAACGTCGTCGAGCAGCGGGTTGGCAATGGCTTCTTCGGCGGCCGTGATGGCGCGGCGCTCGCCGGTGCCCTCGCCGGTTCCCATCATCGCGGTGCCCATGTTGCGCATCACGGCGCGGACATCGGCGAAGTCGAGATTGATGAGGCCTTCGCGCACGATCAGGTCAACGATGCAGGCGACGCCGGAATAGAGGACCTGGTCGGCCAGTAGGAAGGCCTCTGCGAACGTCGTCTTCTCGTTGGCGACGCGAAACAGGTTCTGGTTGGGAATGACGATCAGCGTGTCGACGTTCTGGCGCAATTCAGCAATGCCGGCTTCGGCCATGCGCATGCGCCGGCTGCCCTCGAACTGGAACGGCTTGGTGACGACGCCGACCGTGAGGATGCCCATTTCGCGGGATGCTCGCGCGATGATCGAGATCGCGCCGGTGCCGGTGCCGCCGCCCATGCCGGCGGCCAGGAACAGCATGTGCGAACCGGAGATCTGCGACTTGATTTCGTCGATGGCTTCCTCGGCCGCGGCTGCGCCGATTTCCGGATTGGCGCCGGCGCCAAGGCCTTCGGTGAGGTTGATGCCGAGCTGGATGCGGTGTTCGGCGCTGGATACTTCGAGCGTCTGAGCGTCGGTATTGGCGACGACGAACTCGACACCTGTCAATCCGGCGGCGATCATGTTGTTGACCGCGTTGCAGCCGGCGCCGCCGACTCCGATCACGGTCAGTCGCGGCTTCAGGTCGGTCAGCTGCGGCAGTTCCAGCTTGATGTTCATTGCGCCCCCGCATCGCTCCACCGGCTGTCAATGCCGGCGATTACCAGGTCTGCCGGTTTTGGCAGATCAGGACGCATTACAACCCCGTCATCAGCCATCGGCCGACCCGCCCAAGATAGCCTGTGGGCGGAGCTTCACCGTTTTCGATCCGCATCAGTCCGCCGGAATCAGAAAACCCTGCGGCGACCATGCCGACGACCGTCGAAAAGCCCGGCCCGGACAAGTTCTCAGGCAACGCGAACTGCGGCGAAGGCTTCGCTACGCGGACCGAACGTCCAAGATGGTTGGCCATGAACTCAGCCATGCCGACCAGTTCGGAGCCGCCTCCGGTCAGGACGATCTTGTCGCCAACAAGTTCAGCGACCCTGCTGGAATCGAGTCTCTCCGAGATCAGCGATGCAATCATCGCGGTCCGGTGAGAAATGATCTCGGACAGGCTCGCCTTGCTCGACTGGTGCATTCCGGCATCCTCCTCACCCGCCAGGGTATAAGAGAACGTCTCGTGCGAATCAGACTGCGCCGATACGAGTGTGCCATAAAGAGCCTTGATTCGCTCGGCTTCTGCAAATGGTGTCTGCAGTGTACGGGCTATGTCGCTGGTGATGTGATCGGCACCGACCGAGATCACCTCGGTCCTGACGAAGTGTCCTTCGGCAAACTGGGCGATCTTGACCGTACCCCCGCCGATGTCGATGACGGTGATGCCGAGCTGGCGCTCTTGCGCACTGGCAGCGGCGATGGCGCTTGCGTATGGGGCGACGACAAGGCCGCCGACTTTGAGGTAGCAGCGGCCGGCCAGCATCGCGAGATTGTGCAGGGGCTCGGGGTCGGCTGTCACTGCGTGCAGGTCGGCGGTAAGGCGACGTGCTGCCATATTGCGGGGTGAGCGGGCTCCGGACTGTCCGTCGAGGCGATAGTTGAGCTGGTTCATATGGACGAGGCGGCGTCCCTCGCGCACGGCGTAGGAGCGCCCGCCCCTGATGCAGCGGGCGATGTCGTCGTCGGCGACCACGCCGCTCGGTATCTCGGCGTTGGCTGCGAAGATTTCCGAGCCGAGGCGACCGCAGGAAAACGCGATCGTGACGGTGTCGAGGGTGTCACCGGCCATCAGTTCGGCTTGGCTGACGCAGGCCCGGACCGAGCGTTCCGCCTCATCGAAGTCGGTGACGACGCCGGATTTGATGCCTCGGGAACGCAGGCAGGAGGCGCCGATGATGCTGGCGCCAAGCCGGCTGCGCTTGCTTGGCTTGTCGGGAGCGACGATGAGGCAGGTGTTTTTCGAGGAGCCGAGGTCGAGGAAGCCGACGAGGCTGCCCGACGGACGGCTCTGTTTTTCGCTACCAAGCACGCGATACACCTCGTTCAGCATGACGTTCTACGATTCGTTCCGACAGCAAGCATGCTTGGCTGTGCCGCGGAGGCGGAGATCAGCCGGCCGGCTCAAGCAGCTCGGAGATGTCTTTGGGTCCCGTACTCGTCGGTCCGAGGACATCGCCGGGGCGAACAGCGATACGCCCTGGCGTGCGCAGGTCGACAATTGCCGCACCGCGCTCCTTGATGCCGGTGAAACCTGGCCAGTCGTTCAGTTCCGTGAGTGCGGCCGAGACGGCGCCGGCTGGAAATTCGATGCGCGTGTCGTTGGCAAGCGTCAGGGTCCAGCGCCTCCCGCCTACCCGCGTGGCATCGCGGACCAGGGCTTTAAGCGCCGGGAAGCGGGCGAGATCGGCCCAAAACTCGGCAGCGGCTTCAGGCGCGCCGGCGCCCTTGATGCGGGCCAGACCGGAGGGGGCATCGACCAGGGCGATCGAGGTGAGGACACGGCCATCGGCGTCGACAAGTGCAGGCGGCATGGAACCGTTCTGCCAAACGGCGAAAGGCTTCCTTTCGCGGATCGTGATTTCGAGCTGGTTGGGATAGACGCGGCGCAACTCAGCCGATGCAACCCAGGGGAGGGACTCGATGCGGGATCGCGCGGAGGCTGCGTCGAAACTTGCGAACGTCAGAGATTTGTCGAGTCGAAGCGCATCGAAGATGTCGGCGACGAGCGCGTAGCGCTGGCCCTTGAGGGATACCTGATCGAGACCGAAACCGGCAAATGAAACCGCCGTATCGATCTCTGGAATGCTGTTTGCCAGCAGGCGCATGCGGCCGGAGTCGCTGGTGAAGATGCTGGTCAGAATGAAGGCCGCCAGGAACGCGGCAAAGCCGGAAGCCAGCTTGCGGGCGATGACGAAACGGGGTTTCTTCTGGCGCGGGGGGGAAGCGAATTTCGTGGCAGCGTTTGCGGTTGCGGCAAGGCGCGGGGCGCGCGCCGATGAAGCGCGCCTCTTCCAAGCTGGACCTGAACCTACCTCTTGCAACTCGCGTCCTCGACGATCCAGCGAACGAGTTCGCCGAATGACCAGCCTGCCGCAGCCGCCAACTCGGGAACGAGTGAGGTGGCCGTCATGCCCGGCTGGGTGTTGACCTCCAGGCACACCAGTTCGCCGGTGCCGCCCGGGGTATCGTCGAAACGGAAGTCCGCCCGGCTGACACCCCGGCAGCCCAACGCGCGATGCGCCGCCAAGGTGTATTTCCGGATCAATTGGTTAACATCCGGTGAAAGAACGGCTGGAAGCTGGTGGCGGGAGCCGCCTGGAGCGTATTTCGCGTCGAAATCGTAGAACGCCATGCCTTCGGTGGGCAGGATATCGGTGATCGCGGTGACGAAGTCGCCGATGACGGCGCAGGTCAGCTCGCGGCCGGCGACGTAGCGCTCGACCATGACCAACTGCCCCGATGGGCCGCCGGCGGCGATGAATGGGGGCGGGCAATCGCCCTCGCGGACGATGGCGACGCCGACGCTCGATCCTTCGGTAACCGGTTTGACGACGTAGGGCGGGGCCAGGATATGGCCTGCGGCGGCTTGGGCGCGGGTGACGAGTTCGGCTTCGGCGACGGGGACTTCGGCCCGGCGCAGCACGTCCTTGGCGCGCTCCTTATGCATGGCGAGCGCGGACGCAAGGACGCCGGAATGCGTGTAGGGGATTTCAAGGCATTCGAGGATGCCCTGGATGCAGCCGTCCTCGCCGAATTCGCCGTGCAGGGCGTTGAAGCAGGCTTCGGGCTTCAGGTCTGACAGGCGGGTGGCGATGTCGCGCCCGACATCGATGCGGGTGACGGCGTAGCCCTCGCCTTCGAGCGCCCTGGCGACGGCTTCACCGGAAAGCAGCGAGATTTCGCGCTCGGCCGACCAGCCGCCAAGCAGGACGACGACATTGGTTTTCGTGCGTGGCGGTGACGTACCGATCGTGCTCATGCGGGCTCTCGTGGTTGGCCTCGTTATCAGCGGCCGGCGTTGGTCTCGGCAGGGAGTGCCAGGGCCTCGCCCACCGGGCGGTTTTCGAGAGGCTTGCCGAGGCGGATGATTTCCCAGTGGAGTTCGATGCCGGAACCGGCCTTGACGCGGGCGCGGACGGTTTCGCCGAGGCGTTCGAGATCTTCTCCCGTCGCCCCCTGGTCGTTGATGAGGAAGTTGCAATGCATTGGCGAAACGCTGGCGCCGCCGACACGGAGGCCGCGGCAGCCGGCGGCATCGACCAGCTTCCAGGCGCTGTGACCGGGCGGGTTCTTGAAGGTCGAGCCACCCGTGCGTTCGCGGATCGGCTGGTTCTGCTCGCGGTAGTCGGCGACCTCCTCCATGGCCTTCTGGATCTGGGCGGGCTCGCCGGGGTTGCCCTTGAAGGTGGCGGAGGTGAAGATGTAATCGGCCGGGACGTCGCTGTGGCGGTAGGTGAAACCCATGTCGGCCAGCGTCAGGTCGTGGATGTTGCCGTGCCGGTCGACGGCGCGGGCGGACTCCAGGACGTCCTTCGTCTCAATGCCGTGGGCGCCTGCGTTCATGCGCAAGGCGCCGCCGATGGAGCCGGGAATCCCGCGATAGAAATGCAGCCCGGCGATGCCCGCTTCGGCGGCGGCGCGGGCGACCTTGACGTCGGGCACGGCGGTGCCGGTGCGCAGGCGATGGCCGTCGAGGATTTCAATGCCGCCGAACCCGCGTCCCAGCCTGATGATAACACCAGGAACGCCGCCGTCGCGAACGAGAAGGTTCGAGCCGAGGCCGAGCGGGAAGACCGGCAAATCCGCGGGAATGGCCTTGAGGAAGTCGGCCAGATCCGCTTCGTCAGCGGGGGTGAAGAGAAGCTGGGCTGGGCCGCCGACGCGAAACCAGGTGATCTCGGAAAGTTCGGCATTGGCCTTGAGCCGGCCGCGCAGGTTGGGCAGGCGGGCCGAGATATCGCCGGTCAGGTCGGGGAAGGCCAAGCTCGCTACTCCCCGGCCATGCGCGGTTCTTCGCCGAGCCATAGCGGCAGGGCGTTGGCCCATTCGGTCGAGGTTCCGGCCCCAAGGCAGACGACCAGGTCGCCGGCGCGGCCGTAACGCTGGATCAGTCCGGTGAGGTCGCGCGGATCATCGATCGCGAGCACGGAACCGTGGCCGGACTTGCGGATGCCTTCGGCGATGGTGTGCTGGTCGATGCCGTCGACGGGGGATTCGCCGGCGGTATAGAGCGGCGCGACAATCACGCTGTCGGCGCTTTTGAAGCAGGCGCAGAATTCCGGATAAAGGCTCGTGACGCGGCTGTAGCGGTGAGGCTCGAAAACGGCGACCACGCGGCCCTTGGCTCCGGCGCGGGCGGCTTCGAGGACGGACGCGATCTCGACCGGGTGGTGGGCATAATCGTCGTAGATCGAAACGCCGTTCCACCGGCCGGTGAGCTGGAAGCGGCGCTTGACACCGGAGAAGCTCGCCAAAGACTTCGCGATGGCATCATCGCCGACGCCCGCAGCGATCGCGACCCCGATCGAAGCCAGCGCATTGAGCGCGTTGTGGAGGCCGGGGGCGTTGAGTGTCAGCCCGGCGAGGCGGCGCGGTGCGCCACCCGTGACGCGCGGGCCGAGGTCGACATCTAGGTTGATTGCCGCGCCCTCCGCGGTCATCGATACGAGGCGAATATCCGCGTTCGGCGCCTGGCCGTAGGTGAAAAGGCGGCGGCCGTCGTGGCGCATGTCGAGGCGGGAGATCATTTCGGCGACAACGGGGTGATCGATGCAGGCGATCAGAAGCCCGTAGAATGGGATGTTCTGCATGAACGTTTCGTAGGCCGCGTTCATCGCGGCGACGTCGCCGTAATAGTCGAGATGCTCGGGGTCGGCATTGGTCACGACGCCGATCTGGGTGGGCAGCCGCAGGAAAGTGCCGTCGGATTCATCAGCTTCGACAACCATCCACGGTCCGGCACCGAGACGGGCGTTGGTGCCCCAGTCCTGGATTATGCCGCCGGCAATGACGGTCGGATCGACGCCGGCCGAAGTCAGGATGTGGGCAATCATGGAGGTGGTCGAGGTCTTGCCGTGCGTTCCGGTGACGGAAATCGTCGAATAGAGCCGCATCAATTCAGCGAGCATCTCGGCACGGCGGATGATCGGCAGACCGCGCTTGCGGGCCGCATCAAGTTCCGGGTTGCCGTTCTTCACGGCACTCGAGATAACGACCTGACGGGCGCCGACGAGGTTTACGGCGTCGTGACCGATGAAGACGCGAACGCCCCTGGTGCGCAGCCGCTTGACGTTGGCGGAGTCCTTCTGGTCGCTGCCCTGGACCGAATAACCCTTGTCCATCAGGATCTCGGCGATGGCGCTCATGCCGATGCCGCCGATTCCGATGATGTGAAACGTCCCAATCTCGCTGGGCATTTCCATAAGTCTGCTTCCCTCAAAAGAACGTGTGAGGCCAATTCCGGCCGCTGGCATGCGCTGAAAAGATGGTCGATGCAAGTCGTTGCATTGACAAGGGTTCAACGAGACAGCGACCGGGACACCATAGTCCGATTCCACTAGGTGTGCTCCCACGCGGCTAAATCATCCGGCTAACTCAGCGACAAGATCGGCGAGGCGCTGGACCGCATCGGGCTTGCCATGGCTGCGGGCCGCGTTCGCAGCATTTAGAAGCAGCATCGGATCGCGAATAAGGCGTTCGATCTCATTGGCCAACCGGTCCGCATCGAGATCTTTCTGTTCGATACGCCAAGCGCCGCCCGATTCGGCAAGCGTCACGGCGTTTAGAAGCTGATCATTATCGAGCGCGTGAGGCAGCGGCACCAGGATCGAGGGGCGACCCATGACGGTCAATTCGGCGATCGTCGAAGCGCCCGCACGGCCGATGACGAGATGCGAATTCGCCATGATCTCGGGGAGATCGGTGAAAAACGGCGCGATGTCGGCGGAAATCCCGCTTTGAGCGTAGGCCTGCCGGACGCGTTCGACATCCTCTTCGCGCGCCTGCTGGACGATGCGAAGCCGCTGGCGGATCTCCTGAGGGAGCCGCGTCATCGCAGGCGGTACGGTATCGGAAAAGAAGCGCGCGCCCTGCGACCCGCCGAAAACGAGCAACTGAATCGCGTCGCTCGAGTCGGGCGTCCAATAGGGGCGAGACGACAATTCGATGACCGCGTCGCGAACGGGATTGCCGGTAAAGCGCGCCTTCGCGGTCAGCGGGCCATCGAGGAATTTGACGTGCTCGAAGGAGGTGGCGATGGCATCGACGCGAGCGGCCAGCATGCGGTTGGCGCGCCCGAGCACGGCGTTCTGCTCATGGAGGGCGGTTTTGATGCCGCGCAGTTTGGCGGCCATCAGCGGCGGGAACGTCGGATAGCCGCCGAACCCGATTACGACGGCAGGACGGATCTCGCCAAGCAGTTTGACGGCGGCCGTAATACCGCGTGACAGCGTCCATACGGTCTGCGCCACGGCGACCGGGGATTTGCCGGTCAGGGTCGCCGATGGGATCTGATGGACCTTCCTCGCGGGAAAGCCGGTGCCATAGCGGTCGCCGCGCATGTCGGTGACGAGATCGACGAGGTAGCCGCGGCGTGCCAGTTCCTCGGCCAGAGCGAATGCCGGAAAGAGGTGGCCGCCAGTGCCGCCGGCGGCAAGCAGAATGCAGGGCGTGTTGTCGTTGTGCATCTATCCGCGCCTGCCGATTGCCGTTGCGTCGTGGGATTGGTTCGTTGCCGGCGTGAAGTCCGGCCTCTCGAAGCTGGCGGAATCGGCCCGCCGGCGGGTCAGCGCCAACACCATGCCGAGTGTGACGGAAATCGCAAGTATCGAGGAACCGCCCGCCGATATGAACGGCAGCGTCATGCCCGTTGCAGGCAGCAGGCCGACGTTGACGCCCATGTTCACCAGCGCCTGCAGGCCGAACATGACGATGAGGCCCTGGATCGCGATGCGGTTCGCCGGGCGCGGTTCGGAAAGTGCGGAAATCAGCGCCTTGACGACGATGAAGCCGAACAAGGCGGCAAGTGCAAGGCAGGCGACCGCCCCATATTCCTCAGCGAGCACGGCGTAGATGTAGTCGGTGTGGGCGTCGGGAAAGCGTGTCTTGATGGTGCCTTCGCCAGGGCCGCGGCCGAAGAAGCCGCCCTGGGAAAACGATTCAAAGGCGCGGGCTGCCTGCGAGTTCAACTCCTGGGAGGCGCTGATGAAGCGGTCGATACGGTCGTGGACGTGGGGAAAAACGAAGTAGGCGACGATCAATCCGACGAGTCCCACTCCGCCGAGAAGGGCCGCACCGGCCAGCGGCAGGCCCGCGAGCAGATACATCACGCCCCAGATGGCGGCGATGAGAATGGTCTGGCCGACATCGGGTTGCAGGACGAGGAGGCCGCAGACGAGCGCGCCGAGGACGATGGCGATCGGCAACGCCGGCATGTCGGGGCGGCGTCGCGCCTCGGCGAAAAGCCAGGCAAGAATCATGACGAAGGCCGGCTTGATGAATTCCGACGGTTGCAACGAGGCGATGCCGAGGTCGAGCCAGCGGCGCGAGCCGTTGATGAGCGGCCCGTCGAAGAGCACCCAGACAAGGGCTGTAAGCGTGCCGGCAAGCAGCACGGCCGCGGATCGCCTCGCCAGCGACGGGGTCAGGAACGAGATTGCGATCATCGTTGCGAAACCGGCAGCGGAAAAGGCCACATGACGCTCGAAAAAATAGAACGTGGGCAGGCCCTTCTTGAGGGCGATGGCCGGGCTGGCCGCCAGTGACAGGACGAGGCCGGACAGCATCAGCGCGATGATCGCAACGATGAGGACGTGGTCGACGGTAAACCACCAATCGGCCAGCCGGCTGCGGTCGGCGCGCGTGACCCGCATCATTGGCCGGCCTCATGCATCAGTCCGCGAACAGAATCGCGGAAAGATTCGCCGCGCGCTTCGAAGTTCTGGAACTGGTCGAAGGAAGCGCAGGCCGGCGACAGGAGGACGACGGGGAGTTGCGCGCCGGACGCGGCCGCGTCGGCGGCGGCCTTCGCGACGGCGACTGCTAGCGTGCCGCAGCGTTCGGCCTCGACACGTCCGGCGAGGGTTGCCGAAAACTGCTGTTGCGCTTCGCCGATCAGGTAGGCCTTGGCGATGCGCGGAAACAGGGTTTCGAGTGAGGCGATGCCGCCCGATTTGGGCTGGCCGCCGGCAATCCAGTGGATTCCACCATCAAAGGAACTGAGCGCCTTCTCGGCGGCTTCGGCGTTGGTGGCTTTCGAATCGTTGATGAAGAGGACGCGGCCGATCCGGCCGACCTCCTCAAGCCGGTGCGGCAGGCCGGGGAAGCTCAGCAGCCCTTCGGCCAGGCGTTGCAATGTCCAGACGGTGCGGGCGCCATCGGTATCGACCGGTCTCAGTGCAGCCTGATGGCCGTCGGCAAGGTCTTGAAGCGCGCGCAGGGCGGCAAGCGCTGCCAGCGCGTTCTGGACGTTGTGGCGGCCGCGCAGGGTGCCGATGCCATCAAGGCTGGCGATCTCCTCACTGGACGCGTAGGACCCTGATTGCTCGTGGACGAACAGACTCTGCTGTATGGCGTAAAGCCGGGGAATCGCGCTCGCGCCGTGGCCGGCGGTGAAGGCGTAGAGCCTCGTATCCGGTGCGACGCGTCCGGCGGCGGCGGCGGTCAACGCATCGTCGATGCCGACGGCGCAGGCTTGCGCATCCGTCAGGAGGCGTTCCTTGACGGCGGCGTAGTGCGCCAGGGTGCCGTGCCGGTCGATGTGGTCGGGGGTGACGTTGAGGAGAACGGCAACGCTCGGTTCAAGCGTCGGCGTCAGGTCGATCTGGTAGGAACTCATCTCGACGACATGAATGCGGTTTGGCGCGGGCGGACCCAAGGTGAGGATGGCGCGGCCGATATTGCCGCCCATCGCCACGTCGTGGCCGAGGTAACTCAACAGGTGCGCGATCAACGCCGTTGTCGTCGACTTGCCGTTGGTGCCGGTGATGGCGATGAAGGGGGCGTCAGGGCAAAGGGCCGCGCGCTCGCGGGCGAAAATCTCGACATCGCCGATGATTTCAACGCCGTTTTTCTGCGCGAGGACGACGGTCCAATGCGGTTCAGGATGGGTCAGCGGAACGCCGGGGGCGAGCACAAGCGAAGCGACGGCGGACCAGTCGGCTTCGCGCAAGTCTGCAACGTTGAAGCCCTCGGCCCGGGCACGGGCGCGGCCGGCTTCGCCGTCGTCCCAGCAGAGGACATTAGCGCCGCCGGCGACAAGGGAGTGTGCCGCCGCGATGCCCGAGCCGCCGAGGCCGAACACCGCAACCGTCCTACCGGCAAAGGTTGTCGCGCGAATCATGGCTGGAGCTTACCGCGAATGAATGCGCTTGGGATATCAGCTCAACATCGGCTTGCCGCATGTTGACCTCGAACAACCACTCAACATCGGCCTGGCCAATGCCGCGCGAAGAAAAACTCAGCGCAATTTCAAGGTGGCGAGGCCAATCAGCGCGAGGACGACCGAGATAATCCAGAAGCGGACGACGACGGTCGATTCCTTCCAGCCCTTCTGTTCGAAGTGATGGTGCAGCGGCGCCATGCGGAAGACGCGCTTGCCGGTCAGCTTGTATGACGTCACCTGAATTATGACCGACAGCGTTTCGAGGACGAAAAGGCCGCCGACGATGGCAAGCACGATCTCGTGCTTGGTCGCTACCGCAATGGAACCGAGCGCGCCGCCAAGCGCCAGCGAGCCGGTGTCGCCCATGAAGATCATGGCCGGGGGCGCGTTGAACCACAGGAAGCCCAGGCCGGCGCCGATCAGCGCGCCGCAGACGACGGCCAATTCGCCGGTGCCGTCGATGAAGTGGATCTGCAGGTAGTTGGCGAACCTGAAATTGCCGGAGAGGTAGGCTATCAGGCCGAAGGTCGCGGCGGCGATCATCACCGGCACGATGGCGAGGCCGTCGAGGCCGTCGGTCAGGTTCACGGCGTTGCCGGCGCCGGCAATGACGAGGACGCCGAGCAGGATGAAGAACGGACCCAGGTCGATCAGCAGGTTCTTGAAGAACGGAACGGCCAGCGTCGTCGCGAACTCCGGCTTTGCCAATAGCGTCATGGCGTAGGCTGCAATGCCGGCAACGGCGAGTTCGGCGCCAAGCCGCAGGCGGCCGGAAAAGCCCGAAGCGGTCTGCTTCGTCACCTTGAGGTAATCGTCGTAGAAGCCGATCAGTCCGAAGGTGAGCGTCACCGCAAGGACGACCCACACGTACATATTCTGCAGATTTGCCCACAGCAGCGTCGAGACGAGGACGCCGGAAAGGATCATGAGCCCGCCCATCGTCGGCGTACCGCGCTTGGCGAGGTGGCTTTGCGGGCCGTCGGAGCGAATCGGCTGGCCCTTGCCCTGGCGCACACGAAGTAGATCGATGATGCCGGGGCCGAACAGCAGGACGAAGATCAGCGCGGTGAAGATCGCGCCGCCAGTGCGGAAGGTGATGTAGCGGAAGACATTCAGGGGACCGACTGCATCGGAAAAGTTCACAAGTTCATAGAGCATCCCGGTCCCTTTTCCGGCTCGTGTGGCGTCTCGCGATTGCCGACCGACTTTGCGGTCCGGGTCCGGTGCCCCCTGGCGTATTTACTTCGGGCTTGCGATGTCTGGTGAAACCCGGCGAGGACGGGCCGACGTAGTCGAAGCGATCGCCACTGGTTATCGGACCCCCTGCCGTCGGGCAAGCCGGAACCGCGGACATGTCGATCATCCGCTTGCGAAGTGACGCCGCAAGGCCGCAGCGAGCATAAAGGTTCGCGCTCCGTTCGATCCCTTGACCATGACGACGTCGCCGGGCCGGACTGCGGCGAGGAGCTGCTGTTCAATGTCCGCAGGAAGCGCGCCCTTGCCGCCTTTCCGGCCGGGTTCGAGCGCATCAAACAACGCCGCCATTCGATCGCCGGCGGTAAAGACGAGAACGTCCCGGCATGGATCGATGTCCGATTTGAGGGCGAGATGCAGGCGGCCCGAGTGATCGCCGAGTTCCAGCATGTCGCCCAGAACCAAAACCAAACGCTTGAAGTCGCCCTGCACAGCCTTGCGCGCGGTATGGATTGCAGCCGCCATCGAGCCCGGATTGGCGTTGTAACTTTCATCGATCAGGAGGAACTGCCCGCCCGGAATATCGAAGAGGTATCGCGCCCCCCGCCCTTCGGGGGCCGTAAGATCCTCAAATCCTCTGGCGGCTAGTTCGACATCTCCACCAACGGCGCGGATCGCAAGCATTGCCGCTGCTGCGTTCATTGCAATGTGACTGCCCGGAGCGGGAAGCCGGCACTGGACGGAGAGATTATCGTCCTTGAACCGCACACCGGCATACCGGGGATCGAGCGGGTCTTGGTGGGGGCCGTCATGCCCCGTCGATTTTGCGTCGTTTTCATTTCCCAATCCGAATGTCTGTACGTTGCAATCGGATTGTTCGGCCGCGCGGCGGAGAACGTCGGCATGCGCGCTTTCGGCGTGATAGATCGCCGTCCCGCCCTCGATCAGGCCGGTGAATATCTGGGCCTTCTCCTCGGCGATTTCCTCGGTCGAGGCAAAGTGCCCCAGATGGGCTTCGAGCACGTTCAACACGATCGCCACGTGCGGGCGGACCATCTTCGCAAGCGGGGCAATCTCACCGGCGTGGTTCATGCCGATTTCGAAGACGCCGAATTTCGTATCGCGGGGCATTCGCGCAAGCGTCAGCGGGACACCCCAGTGATTGTTGAACGATTTATCCGCCGCATGTGTCGGACCAAGCCGGGACAGTGCCGCCTTGAGCATTTCCTTTGTGGTCGTCTTGCCGGCGCTGCCGGTGACGGCGATGACGCGGGCGTTCGGGGCGAGACGTGCACGCGCGGCGGCGGCGATGCGTTCGAGCCCGCGAAGGGTATCCTCGACGCGGAGCAGCGCGCCATCGGCTGGCCTTCGCTCGTAATCCACGTTGACAAGTGCGGCGGCGGCACCGGCGGCGAATGCATTGGTGACAAAATCGTGGCCGTCGCGCTTGTCCTGCAATGCGACGAAGAGGTCGCCGGGGGCAATGGCGCGGCTGTCGATTGCTATGCCGTCGATCTGATCGCCGGGCGGACGACCGTCGGCGGTGCCGCCTTCTGCTTTCACGAGTTCGTCCCAATGCCAGAGCGGTTCAGCCATTCTTCTTTACCTTGAGAATCGCCTCGCGAGCGACATCGTGATCGGAAAACGGCAGGACGGTATCGCCGACGATCTGTCCGGTTTCGTGACCCTTGCCGGCAATGAGCACGACGTCGCCGCTGCGTGCTGCGGCGACGGCCCAGTCGATCGCCGCGCGGCGGTCGCCGATTTCGCGGGCGTCCGGGTCACCGGCGAGGATTTCCGCACGGATAGCGGCGGCATTCTCGGTGCGCGGGTTGTCGTCGGTGACAACGGCGATGTCGGCCATCCCGGCGGCGATGCGGCCCATGAGGGGGCGCTTGCCACGGTCGCGGTCGCCACCGCAGCCGAAGACGCAGATGAGCCTGCCGGTGACGAACGGGCGGACGCCCGAAAGCGCGGCTTCGAGGGCCTCGGGCTTGTGGGCGTAATCGACGACGATGAGGGCGCCGTTGGTTTCGCCGACGATTTCGAGACGGCCGGGGACTCCCTTCAGGTTCGCGAGGGCGGAAATCGCTTGATGGGGCTTTATACCGGCGGCTATCGCCAGGCCGGCTGCCACAAGCGCGTTCTCGACCTGGTAATCGCCGATCAGCGGCAGCTGCACTTCGAGAGTTTCCCCGGATACTTCGATCCAGAGGCGCTGGGCGAAGCCGATCCGTTCGGTTTTGAGCAGGCGAATGCCGGTTCCGTTCGTTCCCGTCGTGACGATATCGAGGCCGCGGGCCGCTGCTGTTGCGACGACGCGATCGGCGAGCGCGCCATCGGCATTGATGACGGCGGTCTGGCCCGGCTGCAAAAGTTCGGTAAAGAGGCGCAGCTTGGCGCTGAGATAGGCCTCGGTATCGGAATGGTAATCGAGGTGGTCGCGGCCGAGGTTCGTGAAAGCGGCCGCCGTCAGAGCGACGCCGTCGAGGCGGTGCTGATCGAGGCCGTGGGAGGAGGCTTCGAAGGCCAGATAGGTGACGCCCTGGCGCTTTAGATCCGCGAGCGTTCTGTGCAGGGAAACGGGGTCGGGTGTCGTCAGCGATCCGTAGCGGCCGCCATCCGGCTTGACGATGCCGATGGTGCCGACGGACGCGGCCGCCTTGCCGCTCAACGCGAAAATCTGGCGGGTGAATTCGACGACCGATGTCTTGCCGCTGGTGCCGGTCACGGCGACCGCGACAGGGGGCTGCTCGCCGAAAAAGCGCGCGGCGATCAGCGCCAGAGCGCGGCGCGGGTTTGTGCTCTCAAGGAGCGTGGCCTGTCCGGCGAATTGGGACAGATCGGCGCCGGCCGGCGCAAGGATGGCGCCGGCGCCGGCTGCGATTGCTGCGGGGATGAACTCCGTGCCGTCGACCGTGGCACCCGGGAGAGCGGCAAAGAGGAAGCCGGGTTCAACTTCCCGGCTATCCGCTGTCAGGCCTGCAATCTCCATGTTGCCTTCCAATGGCGAAAGCGCTCCGGCGAGATCCGGGCACGAAAGGATGATCTGGGAGAGTTGCATGGAAGCCTGCACCGTATAGGCGGATCGACGCGCGGGGGCGTGCCCTTGGATGGCGTTCATATGGCGGGCGGCGGTGGCCGTCAAACAGCGCGAGCGGGCGCCTCGGCCTCAACGGTGCTCTTCGTCCGGCAGCAATCCCAGCAAAGGAACGATCCGTTCGATGATTCTCGCGGTTGCCGGCGCGGCATTGCGCCCTGCTGTTATCTCGCCGCCGGTCTCGGGGGTTCCGGTCGGTTCAAACAGGCTGACAAGTGTGACGTAGCGCGGCTCTTCCATCGGGAACGCGCCAAAGAATGACGAGATGACGGCCTTGTCGCGGTAGCCGC
>JAHJQI010000251.1 GCA_018819265.1 Alphaproteobacteria bacterium | reverse complement strand
GGTATTATAAATCTGGAGAAGGATGGATTTGACCTCTTCTATATATCCAATCCTATTTACAGGAAACCGTCTTGATTTATGCCAGAAGCTGTTTGCTGATGCCCAAAGTGTTTGCACATTTGGGAGTCCCCAACCACCTAATTGATTAAGCAGAAGTTCAAAGTCATACAAAACTCTTCTTATCATTTTACCTCCACTCCACAAGTTCTGCCCCACAGACAGGGCATTTCACTACCTACCAATCGCCTTTTCTTCGCTACTTTTTAACCACATAGCTTATTGCAACCCCCACCAATAAGATTGCGCCTAAACCCAGAGCCCACTTAGCCCAAGAAGGAAAAGCTATCCCTACTACCGGAACCTTTTCTGCTATTTTCTCCAGGGGAGCAAGCTCCTCTATTGGGGGTATTTCTACTTCAACTTTGGGTTTCATCTCCAGCCACTCCTGCTTCAGGCTCCAGGTCTCAGGGGCAATAAGGCGGTATTTTGACTGGTCTTCTGCTATCAACTTATTGAACTGCTGGGAGGTTATAGTCTCCGGGAGCTCCCTTAACCTTTGCACCATCTCTTGCTCATACTCCTCCAGCACTGCTCTTTGCTCTGCGGGTGAGGGTATCTCCTCCAGCACCTCGGGCTGGACTATTTTTAAGGCATCCAGAATTTCCTGCCTGTGTTCTGGGTATAGCTGGTCTACTATATTCAGGTCACTGGGCGTTACCGTCCTTAATATTACCTTCCATCGCAGGGCAAGATATTTCTCCCTCTCTGACTCTGCAAATTGCCATCTCTCCGAAAGTGGAAGACCAACAGCTTGCCTCATTTCTACATACTCTTGGGGCGATGTCCAATATCTCCAATCAGGAGCTTGCAAGTAATACACCATCCCCGCAATAATCTTTGCCCGGTAGTCCTCTCTTGGGGTCACGCTTACAGGCTGGATAATGTGCTTTATGGGCTGCCACAGCGTGATAATGTCGTTAGCCATTACTTCCCTCCTTTTCTTCCTGCCACTAATATTGCAATTAAAATAATACCTCCTAAACCTAATGCCCACTTCAGCCAGGAGGGGGGCTTGGGAGGTGCCTCTGCTACCAGTTCAGCAACTATTGGTTCTTCGGGGATAGCTTCTTCAGGAGCAGTCACAGGGACAGCTTTCTTTTCTGGCTCTACAACCACCGGGATACGAAGGGAAAGCACTTCTTTACATCTTGTTGCTATTTCAGAGACAGTAAGAGGAGGTGCAAGCTCAACTTTTGCTGGAAGTGACGCAGGCACAGACTCAGTAGCTCTGGACCTCTCCGTGGGAATTCCCTCTCCAAAGTAGTGTCTATATAATCCGGCCAGTTCGGATACGTTAGCTACAAGTTTTATTGCTACTGCCCAGTCTTCTTTATACTCATCAGGGGTATATGTTTCCCATACAGTATAAGTTCCACTGGGGCTCTCCTTAGTTACTTGTCTTGATTTCTTATCTTTCATCTGGTAATAGGCTCTGCGGACAAAGCTTGCTGCCTCTAAATATTGCGGGTAAAGAGAGAGTCTATTTTCTGCCCATGCCTTTATCCTCTCGCACCCCAGGAGCTCTTTTGCTTGGGGGTGCCACTCATATAACCAGTAATCAAAGCTATTTACTCCAACACTAGCCAAATCACTGTATTGGTTGTAAAGCAGATAGTATGCTTCAAAACGATTTGTTTCACTTGTCTTTACCCCAATATGATTTATATATTTTGTCTTTACCATCTCTTGGAGATGACGGCAAATTTGCTCTACTTTTTCCTTTAAGTCTTTCAATGTGACCATACTAATCCTCCCTCCTCTTTTTTCTCAGGGAAAAAACAGAAAAAAATCTGACATACGAGTTGTCACCTCAACACAGCTTCTATTCTACCAAGCAAGCCAGGGATAAGTTGCTTCATACTGAGGAGGCTCGCAAATATTCCATGTAGCCATTAAGAAAACTCCTTTTCCTCAAAGTTATCACGGGTCAGTTACTACCGTATAACTAATTGTTTCTATTTGTTCTCCGTCTTTTCTCTTTCTCTCGCTGTTTCTCGG